>NZ_JBYTAG010000073.1:0-34723 GCF_058787995.1 Cupriavidus sp. FW305-27 | reverse complement strand
AGGTCCGTGAAACAGCTCCGCGCCGATGATAGTGCGGATTCCCGTGTGAAAGTAGGTCATCGCCAGGCTCTTATTCCCAAAACCCCTCGACAGCGTGTGCTGCGAGGGGTTTTGTCTTTTCCGGCTCGGAATCTTGCGGGCTCAGTAGTCCGCCAGCTTCTCGCCGTCGACTTCCAGGAGCTGGTCCAGGCGCAGGGTCTCGCCAGTCTTGAGCGTCAGATATTCGGCGCCGCCCAGGCTGTACACGTCGGTAATGGTCTCGGTGCGCTGCTGGAGCAAGCCATCGGCGTCGCGGTAGTGGATCTGCGTGGGCCTGCGCACGGTGGCGAGGTCTTCCAGGCGGTCGTGGAACTCGCAGCTGATCGGGCTGTACTGGGCGGCTGTGCTGGTCATGGCTATGGATCCTGTGTGCTGGTTCATTCGCTGTCTTTCACCGACTGGATCAGGTTGTTGCGCAGCGACGCAACTGCCTTCTGGATCCGGGCGAATTCGTCCGGGGCCAGGCCGGTCGCTCCGGCGAGGCTGGATTCCAGGCGCCGCTCGCGCAGCTTGCGGCCGGCCTTGGTCAGGCGCACACGTACCTGGCGCTCGTCTTCGGGGTCGCGCTGCCGCTCCACATAGCCCATCGCCTCCAGCTTCTTCAGGATCGGCGTCAGGGTGTTCGATTCGAGAAACAGCTTCTCTCCCAGGCTGCCGACGGTCTGGTCGTCCTGCTCCCATAGCGCAACGATGGTGATGTATTGCGTATAGGTCAGCCCCAGTTGCTCAAGGACCGGTTTGTAGGCCTTGCCGAAGGCAAGGTTCGCGGAATAGACCGCGAAGCACAGGAAGTCCGAGAGCATCGGGGTTGCGGCGGGCTTGTCGGTGGGTTTCATTTGCTGCCTCGTTGGCCAAAGACGGATGGATCGCAAGCGTCGATTATAGATCGTATGCGATTTTATCGCAGGTGCGATAACTTTCCGCGGCGGTTCCTGGAGCCCGAGGGAAGGGCGCCCGGAACCGGCAGAGAATCGTGCGCACAATCTGGCCTCCGCGGCGCTACGCGGTCTCAGGCGCGTGCGCCGTCGAGGTAAGGGTCGACCTTGCCGCGGGCGCCGTCGTAGTACGGGCTGCGCGTGCCGTGTACCGAGCGTGCGCCGTCGGTGTACGGATCGGCTGCGCTGGTGACCGAGCGAGCGCCCTCGGTGAAAGGGT
The DNA here is from genome assembly GCF_058787995.1 of Cupriavidus sp. FW305-27. NCBI lineage: Bacteria > Pseudomonadati > Pseudomonadota > Betaproteobacteria > Burkholderiales > Burkholderiaceae > Cupriavidus > Cupriavidus sp. FW305-27. The sequence goes on along the minus strand of NZ_JBYTAG010000073.1, from coordinate 33,529 downwards.
CGCGCGCCGAACCGGCGGCTTGCGCGGCGGCGGCGGTCAACAGAGCGGCGGCGACAACGGTGTAGCGGGCGATGGAGATGAGCGTGGTCATGGTATGCATCCTTGTATCAGGTGATGTTTAGTCGTATCCGATTACATCGCATACGACTAATGGGAAATAACGAAAAGGTCAGGGAGTTACGACGTAAACACGTTCAGCGCCACCTCGATATTGCCGCGGGTTGCCTTCGAGTAGGGGCAGATCGCATCGGCGGCGTGAGCGAGTTGCGTAGCGACATCCTGCGGCAGGCCCGGCGCGCGCAGATTCAGGCGTGCCTGCAGGAAGTAATCCGCGCCGGTCTGGCCCAGGTCGACTTCGATGTCCACGGCCAGGTCGGACGGCAGTTCCAGCTTCATCTCCTTGGCCACGAGGCCGACCGCGGCGATGTAGCACGCCGACCAGGCACCCGCGAACAATTGTTCCGCGGTCGGGTGGGGCTGGACGGTCGTGAACACGTGCGCCGGGGTGGTGCTGTTGCCGGGCGACAGCGCGATGTCCAGCGTGCCGTTGTGGCCGCGTGAGGTAACGCCGGCGCTGCTGTGCATGGTGTGGGTCTTGCCGGTGGCGAGGACTTTTTCGATCTTGCTCATGGAATGGATCTCTGGTGGTTGTCAGTTGTATTTGAATCGCATCCGCTTAGATCGCATGCGATGGAATGCATAGTGGAACATGGGGCTTCCCTTGTCAAGGAAAAATATCGTGTGCCCGGAAGAGGGCCGGAAATGCGTCCTTGCCTACGCTTGCGCAGTGCTGTTTGACATCTTAAGACGACTGGTCATATTATTCCGCCATGGCACGCACTGCAGACAAGACCGACATCCCCAACCGTTTGACGAAGGCGGGGCGCGAACTGTTTACGCGCCACGGCTACAACGCCACCGGCATCCAGCAGATCACCGACCACGCCGGCGTGCCGAAGGGGTCGTTCTACAACCATTTCGAGAGCAAGGAAGCGTTCGCGGCGGTCATCGTCGCGCAATACGCGGGTTTCCTGCAGCGGTCGTGGGAGGCGATGATCGATGAGGCGCCGTCTGCGCCAATGGCAGCGATCCGCTATGTCTTTGCCCGGATGATTGCGTACCACGAATCGAGGAAGCTGCAGGCTGGGTGTCTGATAGGTAACTTCGCGGCGGAGATTGCCTTGTCGAGCGAAGTCTGCCGGGCCGCCCTGCAATCCGCGCAACTGGCGTGGCGCGAACGCCTCGCCAGCATGATCTGCGAGGCCCAGGCGCACGGCGATATCCGTGCCGACATAGCGGCTGCCGAGCTATCCGGGCTGGCGTGGGATGCCTGGGAGGGCGCCTTGCTGCGCATGAAGCTCGAATGCTCTGTCGAGCCGCTGCGCCGCAGCGTCGACCTGATGTTTGACCACCTGTTCCAGCCGGCCGCTAACGGCGGTTCTCGCCGCAACAAGCCATAGACCAACTACGGAGTAAGTGATTCATGGGTGTACAGAACGAAGCCTTCCTCGCCGACGCGCTGTTCCAGCCAATCAAGCTGGGCAAGCTCGAACTGGCCAACCGCATGGCCATGGCGCCGCTCACGCGCAGCCGGGCCGACGACAACCTGGTGCCGACCGACATGGTGGTCGAGTACTACAGCCAGCGCGCCAGCGTAGGCCTGATCATCGCTGAAGCCACCCAGGTCTCGACCACTGCCCAGGGCTACACCAATACGCCGGGCGTCTACACCCCCGAGCAGATTGCTGCCTGGAAGAAGGTGACCGATGCGGTCCACGCTAAGGGCGGCAGGATCTTCCTGCAGATCTGGCACACCGGCCGCATGTCGCACACGCACTTCCAGCCGGACAACCAGGCCCCGGTCGCACCGTCGGCCATCGCTGCCAATGCCAAGACCTATATCAATGGCAAAGGCTACGTCGAATGCTCGGTCCCGCGCGCGCTCGAGACGGCCGAGATCGCTGGTATTGTCGACGACTTCCGCACCGCTGCAGCCAATGCCGTCCAGGCCGGCTTCGACGGTGTCGAAGTCCATGGCGCGCACGGCTACCTGCTTGACGCCTTCCTGCGCGATGGCACGAACAATCGCACCGACGCGTATGGCGGCAGCATCGAAAACCGCGCGCGCTTCCTGCTCGAAGTCATGGCTGCCGTGGTTAAGGAGATTGGTGCCGACCGGGTCGGCGTTCGCCTGGCGCCGGTCTCGCCCGTCAACGACGCGCTGGAGAGCAACCCACAGCCACTGTTCGAATATGTCGTGCGTGAACTGGAGAAGCTGCATCCGGTGTATATCCATGTCGTGGAAGGCCACACCGGCGGCCCGCGCGACAACGCCCCGTTCGACTATGAAGCGCTGCACCGCCTGTACACCGGCGTATGGATGGTCAACAACGGCTACTCCAAGGAGATGGCCGAAGAGGCGATTCGCCGTGGCAGTGCCGACATGGTCTCGTTCGGCCGCAAGATGATCACCAACCCCGACCTGCCGCGCCGCTTCCGCGAAAACAAGCCGCTGAACCGTCCGTTTGAAGACGCGTCGCTGTACGGCGGCAACGGTGCGCACGGCTACGTCGACTACCCCGAGCTGGGCTGACGCGGGCTCCGGCCAGAAAAAAAGCGCCCTTCGGAGCCGGGAGAAATACGTTCCAAAGGGCGCGTAAGCGCGTTTGACGATGGCTGCCTGCCTGAGGCAGGCTTGCTATGCACGGGCTTATGCCAAGGCGCCATCGGTATAGACGTCGAACTTGCGCGCGGGATCTGCCGATACCCCGCTGCGGTCCATGCCGGCCAGCGCGCCGTCGGTGTAGATGTCGAATTTGCGGGCAGGGTCGGCCGACACGCCACTGCGGTCGAGGCCGGAAACGGACTGCTCGTTGACGGGTGAAGCCTCAACGCGAGTACCGTCGATGAAGACGTCGAAGCGGCCGGCCCGCGCAGCTTCGCTATAGACGTCGCGCATGTCGATGCGGAAGGTGTAGCCGGACTTGTCGCCGGCAGGAGCGCTGTCGCGGGCGGCGGCATGGGCAATGCCGGCAGTGCAGGCGACTGCAATCGCGGCGGTGGCGAAGATCGTGTTGGCGAGCTGGCGGATCATGGCGGTACTCCGATTTGCGGTAAGGAGGGCAGAACGCGGCGGGCGTCCTCTCGCTTATACGCAGAAGCTGTGCCACCGGATGCGGACCGACAAAAATGGAGTCGCAGCCCCGTCATCAGCGAATTCCGCCCGGCTGGCGGAGTAAATGTTGGGCAGAAACAAACTTGCGGCGTATCAGCCGCCCACCCAAACCAACAGCTTCAGCCATCAGCCGCTTCTCGCGCCGGCATCCCCGCCTCCAACTGCTCCCGACAACGTCATGCTCGCCAGGCCAGTGCGGGCATTGCCCGCGCTGATGGACGGCGCCAACGCCATGCTCCCCCTGTAGAATCGGCTTCCACGCAACCCTGGAACGTCCCGCATGGACTCTCACGCCCCGGATCGCGGCGCGCTGGTGCCGCTTGCCTATCACGCAACGGTGGTCGACTACCTGCGCCGCCATGAGCCCGAGGTCTGGCGCTGGGCCGGCGCCCGCGCGACCGGCGCCGATCACCGCGAGGCACTGCGCTCGATGCTGCTGCGCGACACCTACCGCCTCGAGGCGGACGCACATGCCGACGTGCACGCGGCGCTGGCCGAGGCGATGGCGCGCCTCGGCATCGACGCCCCCGCGACGCTTTACCAGTCGCCGGGCCATGACATGAACGCGTCGCTGGTCTACGTGCCGGGCGAGGTCCACATCATCCTGCAGGGGCCGCTGCTGGATCGGCTGTCGCCGCCGGAGCTGCTGGCGGTGTTCGGCCACGAACTGGCCCACTACCTGCTGTGGTCGCGCGACGACGGCCAGTTCCTGGTGGCCGACCGCATCCTGAACGACGCGCTGGCCGCGCCCGGCGCCAGCGCCAGCCATCGCGAGACCTGGCGCCGCTACGCGCTGCACACCGAGCTGTTCGCCGACCGCGGCGGCGCCGTGGCCGCCCGTGCGGTGGCGCCGGCCGTGTCGACGCTGGTCAAGGTGCAGACCGGCATCGGCAGCGTGGACGCGGCCGCCTACCTGCGCCAGGCGGCCGAGATCGAGGCCCACGAAGCGGGCGCGAGCGCCGCCCACAGCCATCCCGAGACCTTTATCCGGGCGCGCGCACTGGCGCTGTGGTGGGAGGGCGCGGCCGATCTCGATCCATGGATCGAAACCCGGCTGCACGGCCCGCTGGCGCTGGAGAAGCTGGACCTGCCGGGACAGATCCGCCTGCAGGCGCTGACGCGCGGCTTCCTGGCCCACTTCCTCGCCGGCACGCCGCTGGCGAGCGAGGCAGTACTCGCGCAAGTGCGCATGATGTTCCCCGACTGGCGCGACGACGAACCAGCGATCGGCCCCGAGGGGTTGGGGCCGGACGTGGCCGACGACAGCGTGCGCGGCTACCTCAACGCGCTGATGATGGACCTGGCGCTCGCCGACCCCGACCAGCAGGACGCGGCGCTGCTGCGCGCCGGCCAGGTGGCGCAGGCGCTCGGCAGCCTGGAAGCGCTGCATGGCAACCTGCGCCGCGACGCCGGCTTCGGCAAGCGCGAGCTGGACCGCTACCAGCGCCAACTCCACCGCGAACTGGCCAGGGAGGGCCGGGCATGACTGACAGCACGACCCACGGCACCAATACCATTCCGGATATGACCGGCAGCGGGGAGCCGCGCATGCTGCGCGCCCTGATCGAGGCGCAGGCGGGCGCGGCGCTGCCCACCGACGACGTCCTGGTGCTGGTGCTGCCGCTGTTCGCGCAGGTTGCCACGCTGCACGCGCAGGGCAGGGTGGCCGCGCTCGATCGCGACAGCATCCTGGTGGACGAGGATGGGGCGCTGCGCCTGCGCCGGCCCGATGGCGAGGCGCCCGTCATGGACATCGGCGCGGTGCATCGCGTGCAGCCGCATCCGGCCTCGGGCCTGAACATCGTCGGCGCGCTGCAGCTCGGCCATGCCGACGACGGACAGCGCGACCAGGCCGACCTGGCGCTGCAGCTTGACGCTACGGCGCCCGTCGCGCGCCCGGTCTACCTGCCCGGCCCGGCCAGCTGGGAACGGCTCGTCGGCCACCACGACGAAATCGGCGACATCTTCCTGCTCGGCATGGTGCTGGCGAGCCTGGCCTGCGGCCTGGACTTCGCCGACGAGGACGACCTGCGCAGTTTCGTGGCGCATCGCCGCAACCTGTTCCTGCTGCATGAGCGCTTGCATCCGATCGTCGCCGCGGTGATCGTCGAGATGACCGAGATCAACCGCCACGACCGCGCCACCGATGTCGCCGCGCTGGCGACCCGGCTGCGCACGTGGCGCGACCAGCCACTCGGCCTGGACGTCGAGCGTGCGCTGGCCGGCACGACCGGTGCCACGCCGCGCCGCGCCGCCGTGCTCACGCACCTGCGCGACCGCCTGTTCGATCTGTCGCGGCGCAACCGCCTGCTGCATTTCCGTCCGACCGCGGTCAGCGTCAACGTCACCGTGGCCAGCGTGCCGCTGATGCTGCAGATCGAAAGCGTGCGGCCCGAGCATATCTGCACCTGGGGCGGACCGTTCGCAGCCGACCTGGTGGCGGGCAAGCCGGTGTCGCTGCAGCGCTGGCTGCGCTTCGACGACCAGCCCTACCTGCCGGCGTCGCTGGACCGCCTGATCGCCGAGACCCGCCGCGACCGCGCCGAGTATGGCTTCAGCAACCTGCGCCTGGTGGTGGCGTTCCTGCGCTGGCACAACCTGAAGGAGGCGCCGGACGAGCGCATCGTGACGCCGCTGCTGTGGCTGCCGGTGGAGCTGGTCAAACGCAAGGGCGTGCGCGACCAGTACGTGATCCAGTGCGCGGGCGGCGAGGCCGAGTTCAACCCGGTGCTGCGCCACTACCTGAGCCAGCTGTACGACATCCGGCTGGACGAGACGGTGGATCTCGGCAAGATCTCGCTCGAGGAGATCCATGCCGGCATCCTCGCGCAGATCCGCCGCTCGGAACCGTCAGTGGAGCTGCGCCTGGTCGACAAGGCCGCGGTGCGGCTGGTGCGGCAGAAGGCGCTGCAGCGGATGCAGCAGTTCCAGCGCCGCAAGCCGGGCCCGGCCGCCGCGCGCACCGGTGGCTGGCTGCCGCCGTACAGCTATGCGCAGGACGACTACCGGCCGCTGGGACGCGCGCTGTTCGAGCACTGGGTGCGGCCGAGCGAGCTGCCGCAGCGCTTCGAGGCGGGCGCCGCACCGGGCGCCGGTCCGCGCCAGCCACACATGAGCGGCCCCGCCGCCGCGGAAAGCGACGAGCGCCAGGGCTACGTGCTCGAGGAGTCCGAAGGCCACCGTTATGCCTGGGACCTGGACCTGACGCAGGTGACGCTCGCCAACTTCAACTACCGCAAGATGTCGCTGGTGCGCGACTACGCGCAGTTGCTGGACGAGCCCGGCGCCAATCCGGCATTCGACCGCGTGTTCTCGATCGATCCGCGCGACGTGGAGACGCAAGTGCCCGCGCCGCTCGCACCGGCCGAGCAGTGGAACGTGGTGGGGGCCGATGCGACGCAGAACGCCGCGGTCGGCCTCGCGCGCAGCCAGCGCAGCTTCATCATCCAGGGCCCGCCGGGCACTGGCAAGTCGCAGACCATCACCAACCTGATCGCCGACTACGCGGGCCGCGGCAAACGCGTGCTGTTCGTCTGCGAGAAGCGCGCCGCGCTCGACGTGGTGTTCCACCGGCTCAAGCAAAGCGGGCTGGACTCGCTGTGCTCCCTGATCCACGACTCGCAGACCGACAAGAAGGCCTTTATTGCCGACCTGCGTGCCTGCTACGAGCAGTGGATCGCGCAGCCGCACGATGGCGACGCGCTGGCTGCGCGCCGCACGCAGGTCGTCGAGGCGCTGGCCGCATACCAGCAGCGCATCGACGCATTCGAGTCGGCGATGGCCAGCGCGCCCGAGGCACTCGGCGACAGCGTGCGTGCGTTGCTGCGCCGCGTGGCCGCGTTGCCCGCTGTGCCCGAGGCAGGGCCTGCGCTGCGCGAGCGCCTGCCGGCGCTGGCCGCCTGGGACCGTCAGCGCGATCTCGCGCACCGCGTGCACCGCGCGATGCGCGAGCGCTTCGGTGTCGACAGCCTGGCCGCGCACCCGTTCGCGCGCCTGTCGCCGCAACTGCTGGCCGACGAGCGCGCCTATGGCCGCGCCGAGCAGCTGTGCCGTGACGCCGAGGCGCTGTTCGATGCGCTCGACCCGCTGCTCGACAGTACCGCCAGCCTGACCGGCCAGGACACCGCGCTGGAGCAGGCACGCGCAATCGCCGCCGACAGCCAGTGGCTGCTCGACACGGGCCTGGCCGCGCATCTGGACCTGCTCGACGCGGCCTCGCCGGCGCAAGCCGCGCTGCGCGAGATCCGCGCGGAGCTGGAGTCGCGCACACAGGCACTCGCCGACGCGCAAGCCGCAACGTCTAACTGGCAGGACAAGCTGAGCCCCGGCGATACCGAATCGGCGCTGGCGCTCGCGCGGCGGCTGGAGCCGTCGTTCGCGCGCTGGCTGCAGCCCGCATGGTGGCGGCTGCGCGGCGAACTGAAGCGCCGCTATGACTTCGGCAAGCACGCCGTCCATCCGGGCTACGGCAAGGTGCTGGAAGCGCTGGCCGCTGAGCACGCCGCGAGCGCCGCGCTGGCGGCGGCCGATGCCGACAGCCGCCGCCGCTACGGGGTCGGCGAGATGCGGGCTTTCCTGCGCGCGCTCGGCGAACTCGAGCGGCGCCTGCAGTCGGGCGCAGGCCCGCGCGAACTGGTCGCGCACTTGCGCCAGGCTGTCGACCCGGTCGCGGCGGCGCGCGCCGAGGCCGGTGCGCGCGAGTCGCTGGAGAAGCTCGCGCAGCGTGTACGCGACGGGCTGGCGCTGGCCGCCGATGCGCGCCTCGGCGACATCGCCGAACTGCTGCGCGACCTGCGCGAGGCGCTGGACGACCTGCCAGACCTGTTGCCGCTGTTGCGCGCGGTGCATGCGGGCGACCCCGCCTGTGCCGCCACGCTGCAGTGGCTCGATCACGCACCGGTGCAGCTCGAGGCGCTGGTCGCCGATGAGGCACTGCGCCGTCTCACGCGCGAGAACCCGGTGCTGGCGCGCTTTGGCGGCGCGGCGCTGGCGCAGGCTGCGCGCGCCGTGGCGCAAGGGCAGCGTGAACTGCTCGCGCTGAACGCGCAAGTGGTTCGCGCCACGCGGCACCGGCAGTTTGCCGAGCACGTGCGCGTGTCCTCGCTGTCGGCCACGATGCTGGACGCCGACGGCAAGGCGTTCAAGAAACAATACGCCACGGGTCGCCGCGAACTGGAGCACGAGTTCGGCAAGAGCATGCGCCACCGCTCGATCCGCGATCTCTGCGACGACGAGACCGGCCTCGTCATCAACGACCTGAAGCCGATCTGGCTGATGAGTCCATTGTCGGTGTCCGACACGCTGCCGCTGTCGCCTGATCTGTTCGACGTGGTGATCTTCGACGAGGCCAGCCAGATTCCGACCGAGGAGGCCGTGCCGGCGCTGAGCCGCGCGCGCCAGGTGGTGGTGGTCGGCGACGAGATGCAGCTGCCGCCGACAAGTTTCTTCACGGCCGGCGGTGCCGAGGGCGACGACGAGATCGTCGTGGAAGAGGAGGGCGAGCGCATCGCGATCAATCTCGATTCGGACAGCCTGCTGAACCAGGCCGCGCGCAACCTGCCCGCCACGCTGCTGGCGTGGCACTACCGCAGCCGTCACGAGTCGCTGATCAGCTTTTCCAACGCGGCGTTCTACGACGGACGCCTGGTCACCATTCCCGACCGTTTGCTGGAGCAGGCCGAGGACGAGGCGCCTGCGCTGCGTTCGGACCAGGAAGATGCCGGCATCGCGGGCGCCGACGCGCTGCTGGCGCGGCCGGTCAGCTTCCACCGGCTGGCCGACGGCGTCTACGCGGAGCGCCGCAATGCGCAGGAGGCGAACTACATCGCCCGGACCGTGCGCGAGCTGCTGCGGCGCGAGACCGGGCTGAGCCTGGGCATCGTGGCGTTTTCAGAGGCGCAGCAGGGCGCCATCGAGTCCGCGCTCGAGGCGCTGGCCGCCGAGGACGCGGACTTCGCGATGCGCCTCGAGCGCGAGTACGTGCGCGAGGACGACGACCAGTTCAACGGACTGTTCGTCAAGAACCTGGAGAACGTGCAAGGCGACGAGCGCGACGTGATCATCCTGAGCATCTGCTACGCGCCGGGGCCGGACGGCAAGATGCTGATGAACTTCGGCCCGATCAACCAGCGCGGCGGCGAGAAGCGGCTGAACGTGATCTTCAGCCGCGCGCGCCATCGGATGGCGGTGGTGTCGACGATCCAGGCCGAGGCGATCACCAACGTGCACAACGATGGCGCGGCCGCGCTGCGTGCGTTCCTGCAGTTCGCGCAGGCCAGCGCGCGCGGGCAGTTCGAACGCGCCCAGTCGGTGCTCGGCGCGCTGAACCCCGGCGCGCGCGACGCCTTCACGCGCGAGGCCACGCCGGACAGCGTCCGCGACGCACTGGCCGAGGCGCTGCGTGCGCGCGGCCACCAGGTGCACGCCAACGTCGGCCGCTCGCAGTTCCGCTGCGACCTGGCCATCGCCGATCCGTCGGGACAAGGCTACGCGCTGGCGATCCTGCTCGATGCGCCGTCCGAGCCGGTGACGGACACCGCCGAGCGCTATGTGTTCCGCCCCGGCGTCCTGCGCGGCTTCGGCTGGCTGGTGCTGGACATCCCCGGCAAGGACTGGCTCGACGATCGGGACGCGGTGCTGGCCCGCATCGAGGCCATGCTGGCCGATGGCGAGGATCGCGCGCTGGACGTGGAGGTCGAGATGCCGGTGCCGTTGGCGAAGCCGGCCGCGGCGCAGGATCCGGCGTCAACGGGCGAGGCCCGGACGGACGCGGCGACGGCATCGGCTGCGCAAGCGGAACTGGTTCGGAGCCTGCGCTTCGAACAGGGCACATCGCGCAAGTTCTGGCGTGCCAGCGTACGCGGGGCGGAGCTCTCCGTCACCTACGGCCGCATCGGCAGCACAGGGCAGACCAGCGTGAAGACCTTCGACAGCGCCGAGCGGGCACGGCGCGAGGCGGACAAGCTGGTGGCGGAGAAACTGCGCAAGGGCTACATAGAGGCGTAGCGCCTGGACAGGGCACAGGAGGCGGCACTACTAGCCGCCTTCGTCCTTGGGCCAGAAAGTAATGAGGATATTGGACGGTGCAACGCCGTTTTCGTCGCGCGGCAGCGGGTCGGATCGCTGCACCGCGCGCAGCACGGCGTTGTCCCAGGCCGCATTGCCGCTTGACTTGGCGAGCCGCGTCGACAGCACCGAGCCATCCGGCGCCATGCCCACGGCCACCACCGCCGCCGGATTGCCGCTGACGTCTTCATTGAAAATGATGTTCGGCTTGACCCGCTGCCGGACCCGCTCGGCATAACCGGACGAAGGCTTGGTGCCGGAGCCGGAGCCGACCCGTGTTCCCGAATTGCCCGCCTGCGACCGCAATCGCGCCAGTTCGCCCTGGCGCTGGGCATTGTCGGCCTGGCGCTGCGCTTCCGTCGCCTTGCGCTGCGCCTCCTTGCGGGCCGCTTCGGCACGGGCCTGGTTCTCGCGCTGCCGTGCTTGTGCCTGGTCGCGCGCGGCCTGCTCGGCCTTGCGCTGCTTTTCCTGCAGCGAGATGTCGGCGTCTTCCTCTTCGACCGGCTTCGGGCTTGGCGCCGGCGTGATTGCAGGCGCTGGCGTTGCGGCTTCCGGGATCGCCTCCCACAGTTCGGCCGCGATACCCTCCGGCGCCGCGCTGCGCCAGCGCACGCCATAGTAGAGCAGGGCACCCAGCAGCAGGTGCATGAACAAGGCCAGCAGGAAGCACCTCAGGGTGCCCCGTTCAGGCACTGGCTGATAGGGATAGGCGACGGTCTGCATGGATCGCGCGCCTTGCCGCTGCTCGTTTTGCGCTTGCTCTCCTAGGTACCGCCAGTTCCGCCGGCGGACGCATCCACGTGCCGCTCCAGTTTCAGATACGAGTCAGCCGCGACCAGGCCGAACACGATGTGGGCAATGGCGGTCACCCAGCCTCGCGCTTCGGCAAACCATGGGAAGACGGCAGTCATGCCGTGAAAATTGACCAGGTACAGGACCAGGCCGAACAGCGCCCCCACCACCGAGGCCATGCCGACGCTCGAATCGAAACGGAACGGCGCCATGATCGCTGCCAGGATCACCGCGAACACGACAGAGAGCACGAAGTGGACCACCACGGCCGCTACCAGCACGCTCATCTGGAAGGTGGCAGCTTGCGCCAGCACATCAGGGCCCAGCATGATGGCCGCGATCATGGTCAGCGGCTTCCAGACGCTGGCCCCCATCAGCATGGCCGCCAGCAAGTCGAGCACCAGGAATACCACCCCGGCGACGAGGCCCGCCAGCGCCGCCGCACGCCAGTCCGGCCACCGGTGCGCGTAGCGATGCGATTGCATATGAAGTTCCATGACATCCTCCTTTGATGCGGCAGAAACCAGAGCCGCTTTCCAAGGCGCAACTTCATTCTATGGGGTGCAACCGCATCAACCAAGCGCAGTCAACGCTGCAAAGCATCGAGCTGGCGTGGCAGGGCGCCAGTGTCTCGTCAAAGGCTCATGACAGGACACTAGCCCTTCGTAAAGATCTCCAGAAAGTGCTTGCTCGGATCCTCGAAGTAGATCCGACGGCCGCCATCGTCGGTGTTGACCTCGCCTGGGCGGCGGCGGTACGGGTCCGCCCAGTAGGTCAGGTTGCGCGCGCGGACGCGGGCAAAGCCCTGATCGAATTCGGCGTCGCTGACCAGGAAGGCATAGTGCTGCAGGGCAACATCGCCCTCCGCGTCCATGAAGTCCAGGGTCACGTCATTGTCCAGCCGCACGCCGAGAAACGGCCCGAACGGCTCGGCCGGGGGACGTCCGAGGATCTCGCAGAGGAAGTCGGCGGAGACCTTCTTGTCGTGAGAAAAGACGATGGTGTGGTTGAGCTGGATGGCCATGCCGCAATCTCCGGGAAGGATATGTGCAAGGAACGGCGAGCAAGCCGGCCGGGGACGGCCAGCCGGCCGTCACGCAGAAGCTGGCGTGCGCCACGCTTGCAGCGTAGCCAGCGCGGGCAATGACGGCAACCTTGCCTTGCAGGCCAGGCCAGGCCTGGCTGGCGCATCCCTTCAGGCGTGGCGTTAGCGCCTGAAAGTCCGGCCGGGTCAGATGCATCCTGCATGGCTTCACTTCCAACCATCCGCCCCGTAGCCACCATTCGGCCATCACCAAACGCGATGGCACGCTCGCCATTTATTGCTTTACGACACCCTTCACCTCTTTCATCCTCATCGAATCACGGCTTGCTGCTTATGCTTCACAACTGGTGGCATGCCGCTTCAAAGGAGACATGAATTGAAAGGTATCAAAGGGAAGGCATTGCGTCTTCTCCGTACTGGAGGCTTGGTTCCCGCGCTAATGATAAGCGGCTCAGGCTGGGCGAGTGGGTATCCGGTGAAGCCGGTGACACTGATCGTTCCACAAGCGCCTGGTGGTGCCAACGATGCCGTGGCGAGAATCGTGGCGCAAAGACTCGGTGCGGTGCTGGGCCACCCCATTGTCGTCGACAACCGGCCGGGCGCCGGTGGCAATATCGGCATCCAGGTAGCCGCGAAGGCACCGCGCGACGGCTACACGCTACTGCTGACAGTCGGCAGTTCGTTCACCATCAACCCGTCGCTATACCGGAAGATTCCGTTTGATCCGGTCAAGGACTTCGAGCCGATTACGCTGGTGGCAACGGCGCCGTACGTGCTGGTCACGAACCCCGCAATCCAGGCCAGGTCTGTCCACGATCTGATTGGCCTGGCCAGGTCGAAGCCAGGAAAACTGGACTATGCCTCCGCGGGCAATGGCACGCTGAATCATCTGCTCGGGGAAATGCTGAAGGCAAAGGCTGGCATCGATATTACTCACGTTCCGTACAAGAGCGCAGCGGCAGCGGCTACTGACGTGGTTGCCGGCCAGGTTCCCATAACGTTCGGCAGCTTGCCAGGCGTGATGCCGTTCGTGAAAACGGGGCAACTCCGCGTACTTGGCGTGGCCACAGAGAAACGGTCAAGACTGATTCCCGAGGTGCCGGCGATAGGGGAGGCCATTCCCGGGTACAGCGCGGTCTCCTGGTATGGGTTGCTTGCGCCAGCCGGTACGCCAAAGGAAATTCTTGCCCAGCTTCATGCGGAGGCCACCAAAGTCCTGAATAGCAAGGACGTGCAGGACAAGCTGGCCGCGCAAGGAGCAGAGGCCGCATCCAATACGCCAGAGCAGTTCCGCGTTCTGATCAAGGACGATCTGGTGAAATGGGCGAAGGTCGTCAAGGACTCGGGAGCACAGGTCGATTGAGTGACGGGGGGCGAGACAGTCGGCGTGTCCATCGGGCCGGACGGCATGTCGGCCCGCCTTGCTATCCCCGCTGCCGTTTGCTGCGACATTCTTTCTGGAGCCGGGCCTGCTTTACCTCCGTGGTCGTCTCCGTTTGCGCCCGTTGATCGGGCGCTTTTTCCCGCCACAGATTGGCGCTATGCAATGCAGGTGTTCCAATGGCGAAACCCTTCAGCGGCTGCCCTATTCAATTTCCACCACATCGACAACCTGGTGCTGATTTTTGTAGCGAACTTCCTGGCGCATGACGAATCGCCGGGCGGGACAATACCAGTCGGTCATGTCGAGCACCGTCGGCTCCAGTTCGATATCCGTATCGACCAGCCGAAAGCGGCCAGGATCCACGAACTTGGTATATCGGATCGGCCAGCAGAGGAGGGTGCCGGTGGCAAGCTTCAGGCGCTGCAGCGGACCCACCGTCCGCTCAGACAAGGTCAGGCGAACATTGGAACCAACGAAATCAGAGACCGTGGTGCCGGTGCGGCGATCCACAATACGAAAGTCGTAGCGGGACGCAAACGTTTCCGCCGGGAGTACCTGGCCCTCTGTCAGCGCCGGCGGATACAGCAGCAGTCCGTTCGAGTTGGTACTCATTTCCCCGACCAGCTCGGTGTACTGGCCGTGGGCCTGAACGCGTGCATTGAGGCTGCGCACGACTGGCTGTCCCGAGCGTTCGTCAATCACGAGCCGGTGACGCTGCACGGTCTCGACGGGCGGCCCCATCAAGCGCCGGAGGGCGGACCTGGAATAGATGTCCAGATCGAACGAGCAAAGGTCGCGCTCGAAGTCGTTGACGTTGCGGAAGAAGGCAATGGTTGTCATCGGCGTCAATCCGTCCGCTTCGAAGCGGATCCGTCCGCCGTCATGGACATAGGGCGCATCGCATATCTGTCCGGCGTGCACGCGGTGCGACGCGGTCCCGAGCAGACCGCCTGCGGCGAGCCAGGCCGCGGCAAGCGAACGCCAGACTGGGGCCGCTCGTATCTTCATCACGGTTCGTTTCAGCATTCGAGTGGGAGTTCAAGTGTGTAGGCGCGGTGGAGTCATTCCGCGCCGGCAAGGCTCTATCATGCTGGATAATGAGCAAAACTGTATCCTTCATCTTCATGAAAAGAGGTGTGACAAATGATCCAGATCCTGGGAATTTCCGGCAGCCTGCGGGCACAGTCGTACAACACCGCACTGCTGCGGGCGGCGCAGGCTGAGGCGGGCACGCAGGTCCGGCTTGATATCGCCACCCTGCATGGCATTCCGCTTTACGATGCGGATCTGGAGGCGCGTGAGGGCTTGCCCGCCGCCGTGGTGGCGTTGCGCGAACAGGTCATGGCGAGCGATGGCCTGATTCTGGCCACGCCTGAATACAACAATGGCATCCCCGGGGTCTTCAAGAACGCTATCGACTGGCTCTCGCGGCCGGCCGGGGATATTCCCGTGGTCTTCGGCAATCGCCCGGTTGCGGTGCTCGGCGCCTCGGCCGGGGGCTTCGGCACGGTGCTGGCACAGAACGACTGGCTGCCGGTGCTCAAGACGCTGGGCACGCGGCACTATACCGGCAACCGGCTGCTGGTTGCGCGGGCCGGCCAGGTATTCGACGCGCAGGGCGAACTCACCGATGCCGGCATGCGTGCGCGGCTCAGGGAGTTCGTTGCCGGCTTCGCCGCGTTCGTGGAGGGCCCGCGCGCGGGCTGAGCACAATCGGGCCGGTGCATCCTTGCCGCGCGCCATGATTCGCGCTTCGCGCGAGGCTGCCAGGCCGCAAACTCATAGTGGCGCCAGCACCCGCAGGACGTCTTGCTGCCTTCCGGGCGATTTCTTGCGCCCCATTCCTTGTATGCGTTCAGCAAGACCTGCCAGCCATCACCTTGCACCAGCAGTCCGGGCCCCGCGCCGAACACGCGCTCGCGCGAATCCGCCTGGCGGATGCCGTCGATGCGGTCCTCGCCGAGCTGCGTCAGCATGTAGCGAGCGCTACCAGGCAGGCGTGATTCCGCTGCTGGCCGCAAGCCTGTTTCGCTGCCAGGTACGCTATGACGAGACCTGGGCCGGCCTGGAATTTCCGGTGGCGTACCTGGATCAGCCGCTCAAGACCGGCAATCCCCAGGTCTTTCTTGAAGCCGTAAAGCTGTGCAAGGAACAGTTTGGCAAGCTCAATCGCCAGCAGACGCTGACGGCCCGGGTCAGGCGCCTGATGCTCGAGAAGGAAGGTGGATTTCCCACGCTGCTCGCCACCGCGCGGCACCTTAACATGACGCCGCGAACGCTTCATCGCAAGCTGATGGAGGAGGGGGCCTCCTATCGTGAAATTCTGGACGATATCCGCCGCCGGCTGGCAATTGTGCACCTGAAGGCGAATCGGCTGACTATCCAGGAGATCGCATTCACGCTCGGCTTCAGTGACCTGGCGAATTTCAGACGTGCCTTCAGGCGCTGGGAGGGGATGGCGCCTTCCGATTACCAACGGCAAGTCCCCGGGATCGCCGCAACACCATCGGAACATCGACGGCCCTGACCGTTGCGCGCATGGCGCAGCGATCCGGCGCCAGCCCTTGCGCTACAAGCTACCGATCCAGCTATTACGATAAGTATCCTTATCGTAATAGATACATCGATGCGCTAAACTGGCGTATATGAAAACTCGCTTGACCCTGACCCCGCCGGAACCGGCCCCGCCATCCGGCTTCCCCGATGCCACCTCACTCGCCGCGCTGCGCGCCTGGCATGCCGGGCTGACGACGCGCGAAGCCGTCGCACGATATCTGGGCGAGGAGCGGGCGCAGGGCCAGTCGTCGCGCGGCATCCTCGGGCGCATCCGCCGCCAGCTTGCCGCATACGCCCGCAGCCGCCAGCGCGAGGACCTGGCTGCGCTGTTTGAAATTTCCGCGGCCGAGCGGGCGGAGAAGGGCAGGGCAGCGGACCATGCCATCGAGACGCTGCGTACGCTGCCGCCGCCGGCACCGGCAATCAGCGACGACATCGGCTTGTGGCTGGCGCCGCGCACGGTCGCCGCGCTGCGCGCGCAGGGCATCGACACGCTGGCGGCACTGACCGTTCGGGTGCCGCGCCGGCGCCGCTGGTGGGCCGCGATCCCCGGCCTGGGCGCGGCCGGGGCCCGACAGGTCGAAGCCTTCTTTGCCCGGCACCCCCAACTGACCGAGCGCGCCCGGGCGCTGCTCGCGCAGGCGCCGCGGGGCATGGTCGTGCCATGGGAGCAACTGCGGCTGCCGCATGAAGTGGATGGGTCGCGGGGGAAGTTCCGCGCGCCGCGCGCGACCTGCGCCCTCAATGCGGACAACGATTACGCGGCGATCCAGGCGTGGCTGGCCTTGCATGAGTCGCCAGCGACGCAGCGCACCTATCGCAAAGAGGCCGAGCGGCTGATCCTGTGGGCGATTGTCGAGCGCGAACGGCCGTTGTCGTCGCTGACCACTGAGGATGCGACGGCCTATCGCAGCTTCGTGCGGCGACCGGCGCCCCGGGAACGCTGGGTAGGGCCAGCGAGACCACGTACCTCGCCCGACTGGCGTCCGTTCACCGGCAGCCTCTCGGCGCGCTCCACCGCCCATGCCTTGTCTGTACTGGGGGCGATGTTCCGCTGGCTGATCCAGCAGCGCTATGTGCTGGCCAATCCGTTCGCCGGGATCAAGGTGCGCGGAGGAGGGCGGTCGGTGGCGCTGGACAGCTCGCACGCGTTCACGGAAGGCGAATGGCTGCTGATCCGCACCATTGCTGACGGCCTCGAATGGTCCTATGGCTGGGACGGCCCGGCGGCCCAGCGCCTGCGCTTTGTGCTGGACTTCGGCTACGCCACCGGACTGCGCGCCAGCGAACTCGTCGGTGCGACGCTCGGCGACGTTGAAAGCGATCCCCATGGCGACCATTGGCTCAAGCTGGTTGGCAAAGGAGCCAAGGCTGGCAAGGTGGCACTGCCACCGTTGGCGCGCCTGGCGCTCGACAGCTATCTGGTGGAACGAGGCCTGCCAGTCACGCCAGCGCGATGGGACCCGCATACCCCACTGATCGGCGGCCTTGGCCAGGATCCGGCCAGTGGCATCACCGGCACGCGCCTGTGGGGCGTGTTGCGGCGCTTCTTCAGGCAAGTGGCGGACTTGATCCAGGCGGATCACCCTTCCGCCGCCGACAAGCTGCGGCAGGCGAGCCCGCACTGGATGCGGCACACTCATGCGACTCATGCACTGGCGCGCGGCGCGGAATTGACGACAGTGAGGGACAACCTGCGTCACGCCTCGATCTCGACCACCTCGATCTACCTGCACGGCGACGAGATGAAACGGGCACGGCAAATCGGCGCGGCGTTTTCCGCGCCCTAGTGGCTTAGTGCGATGGCCCGGAGAGCAGCCGGGGAGTGGAGGGCGCTCGAGCCGGTCGAACGCCATTAGCCGGAATCGCGATCTGCAACGGCTATATTGATTTCCTTATCGCCGCATACCTTTCAAGGGTCTGTTTCCGCGCAACTTCGTGCTGCACGATCGGGGGTGGATAGTTCTCTCCAAGCTTCACCCCCGCTGTAGCCAGTACATTCACAGGCGCCGTCCATGGCGCATGGATGTACTGGTCCGGCATCTGTGCCAGCACCGGCAAGTACTTGCGAATAAATCGCCCCTGTGGATCAAATTTCTCCGATTGCTTGACCGGATTGAAGATACGGAAGTACGGCTGTGCATCGCAGCCCGTTGACGCAGCCCACTGCCACCCGCCGTTGTTGGCCGAGAAATCGAAATCATTGAGCTGGTCGGCGAAATATTGCTCGCCGCGTCGCCAGTCGACGCCGAGATCCTTGACGAGAAAGCTCGCAGTCACCATCCGTAGACGATTATGCATGTAGCCGCTCTGGCGGATCTGCAGCATCGCGGCATCGACCAGCGGATAGCCGGTCTGAGCGTCGCACCATGCCTGAAAGTATTTGTCACCCGTGACAGAGTCGACCCACTGCAGCGCATCGTATTCGGGGCGGAAAGACTTGCCGTCGGCCACGCGGGGATGGTGGTGGAGGATCATGAAATAGAAGTCGCGCCAGATCAGTTCGGATAGCCAGACGGCCGCGCCGGCGCTTTCGCTGCCGCCGCGCAGTACGGCGTCAAGCGCGGCTCGCGCCAGCGTGCGGATCGAGATCGTGCCGAAGCGCAGGTGTACCGATAGGTAGCTCGGGCCGCGCAGCGAGGGGAAATCTCGCCGGTAGCCATAATCGCCGATGCGGTCGATGAATTCATCGAACAGTGCACGGGCGCCATCACTGCCCGTGGGCATTGCAATCTCGGCAAGATTGCTGGCAGCGAAGCCGAGATCGTGCAGCATCGGCGAAGCCTTTTGATACTGACGGGGCACCGGTGCCAGCGCGCCCAGATACTGGTCGACTGGATACGGTCGAAGGTCGAACGGCTGCACTGCGCGTAACCACGCATTCTTGTACGGCGCGAAGACGCTGAAGGGCTGGCCTTGGCCGGTCAAGAGCTCGTCAGCCTCGAAGATAACCTGGTCCTTGAATGTGAACAGCACTCGGGAGTCGGAAGCCAGTGCCTGACGCACGGCCGTGTCACGCCGCTTCGCGGCAGGTTCGTAGTCGTGGTTCGTGAAGACGGCATCGGCATCGAGTTCGGCCGCCAGCCTGGGAATGGCATCGCGCGCGATATCGTCAAGCACGATCAGGCCGCCGCCCGCATCGGTCAGCGTCCTGCGTAACGGCTCTAACGACCTCAGGATGAACTCTACACGTCGATCGACCTTGCGTCCGCGTGCAATCAGCGGGTCAAGGATTTCGCGATCGAAGACAAACACGCACCACACTTGGCGGCAGTGCTTGAGGGCATAGTGCAGCGCTGCATGGTCGTCGGCGCGCAGGTCGCGCCGGAACCAGACCAGGCCACGCGCGAACTCCAGGTCGATTCGGTATGGCAGGCGTCCGGTGCCGGCTGTTTCAGAAGCAGGAGAAAGGGGTTTCGGCATTGCCGTAATTTAGTCCCATGCAGCGTTGTCGCACAGCCCCATTTGCGGGTATTGCCTGCACCGCAGCTTGGCAGGATCAGCGTGACCCCAGAAACCGGGCTGCCTTCTGATGGATCCTGGAAGCTGAGCCGTACGTCGAATTGACCGGCGATAGCCTGCATATTCCGCACGGATTCGTGCCCGTTCCCACCCGACATACCGGATGCCAGCAGATTGGTGGATTTCCGGCGGCTTTGGATGCGCTGCGAAGATCTCGCCGACGCGATGATCGCCTCGATTGGCTAGCGCGCGGTTGGCCGCAGCATGTGGGGGAAAGTGAGGCCGGCGCTACCGTAAGGTGGAGATAGGGTTTGGCAGAAGATTTGTGTCTGGAGGTGCCAACCGCCTGTTTGACCGAGCGCCGCTTCAATTCTTGAACTTGTGCGGCGCATCGTATATTTTCGAGGGGCATTCCGGTGGTTGCCGCCGTGCCGGCCGGTGCCTGTCACGATGATCGGGTTCATGCAAGCCGCACTCGATAACGCATGCCCGGAAAACGGTTGTCAACCCCGTCCGCGCAGTGCGCGCGTGACCCTGCGCAGTTGCTTATCGCTGCCCCCCTTGCTCCTGCCCATCAGAAAGGAGCTGCCATGGATGCAGTCCGGACATTGCTCGAAACCCAGCCGCTGCTCACGCTGTTCCTCACGGTTGCACTGGGCTATGTCTTCGGCGAGATCAATATCAAGGGCGTGTCGCTCGGTTCGGGCGCGGTGCTGTTCGTGGGGCTGGCGATCGGCGGGTTCGCGCCGAAGTCCGCGCCGCCTGCCATCCTTGGCACCCTAGGGCTGCTGCTCTTTCTCTATGGCATTGGGATCCAGTACGGGGAGCAGTTCTTTAAGGGTCTGACCAGCCCCGATGGCATCAAGGCCAACGCCGCTGCGGTCCTCGGCGTGGTTGGCTCCGGACTGCTCGCGGTTGCGTTGGTGCCGCTGGTCGGCGTGAAGCTAGACGAGTCGCTAGGCATGTTCGCCGGCGCGGGCACCAGCACGGCAAGCCTGCAGGCCGCGATGGCGGCGATGAAGAGCGACGGCGCCGCGGTGGGCTACAGCGTCGCATACCCAGTCGGCGTGGCAGGGCCGATCCTGTTTCTGTATGCGCTCACCGCGCTGCTCAAGCCGAATATCGTGCGGCCGCCGCCAAAGCTGATCGAGACCGCCGAGATTGCGCTGACGAACCCGGCGTTTATCGGCGCGCGGCTGTCGGAGGTGGTAGCGCGCCTACCGGACGGGGTGGCGATTGCCGCCGTGCGTCGCGCCCACCACAACCACCCCTCCGCCGACGACCTGGTCCTGCAGGCCAACGACGTGCTGCTCGCGACCGCCACTGACCCGGCCGTGCTGCGTGAAGCCACCTCGCTGTGCGGGGAACTGCAGCCGGGCCGCATGACAAGCCATCGCGAAGACCTGGACTATATGCGCGTGTTCGCCTCTAGCCGGCTCGTGGTCGGACACACGCTGCGCGATATCCGCTTTCCCGAAGGCATGGTCTGCTCGATCGCCCATGTGCGGCGCGGTGATGCGGACCTGATGCCCCGGGATGACCTCACCCTCGAGTTCGGTGACCGCGTCGGCCTGCTGGTCAATCGCGCCCACATGAAGCCGATTCGCGCGCTGTTCGGCGACTCCATCAAGGGCACCGCCGAGCTGAGCTTTATCTCGATCGGCATCGGCGCGGCCCTCGGGCTGCTGGTGGGGCTGATCCCGGTGCCGATTCCGGGCGTCGGCACGCTGGCGCTGGGGCTGGCGGCGCTGCTGCTGGTCGCCCTCATGCTCGGCCGGGTGCGCCGTCTCGGGCCGTTCGTCTGGACCATGCCGCTGTCGGCCAACCTGGTCCTGCGCAACTTCGGGCTGACCATCTTCCTGGCACAGGTGGGCATTGCATCCGGGCCGAAGTTCTTCGCCACCATCGGCGTAACCGGGGTGTCCTTCCTGATCTATGGCGTGGTGATTCTGCTTGCCCTGCTGCTGATTACTGCGATTTTCTGCCTCTGGGTCTTCAGGCTGCCGTTCGACCTGGCGGTGGGCGTGATCTGCGGCGCGACCGGCAATCCCGCCATCCTTGCCTTTGCCAACCGCGTCGCGCCCACCGACCGGCCCGACCTCGGCTACTCGATGATCTTCCCGTCAATGACCATCGTGAAAATCCTGTTCGTACAGGTCGCCGCCACACTGGCTGGCGGATAGTGCAGGGCAACCTGGGCGAAGCGCGCCATGCGATTCGCCGCGGAGACACATCATGGAAATCGCCGTCTTCAGCGCAAAGTCCTATGATCGTCAACATCTCGATGCCGCGAATGCGGCCGAAGGCCATCAGCTCAAGTACTTCGAAGTTCCCTTGGACAATGAGACGGTGGGCCTCGCCGCGGGCCACGGCGCAGTGTGCATCTTCGTCAATGACCGGGCCGATGCGACCGTGCTGGAAGCGCTCGGACGCGGCGGCACCAAGCTGGTCGCGCTGCGCTGCACGGGGTTCAACAACGTCGACCTGAAAGCCGCGCAGGCGCTCGGGATCAAGGTGGTGCGCGTTGTCGACTACTCGCCCAACGCGGTCGCCGAGCACGCGGCGGCCCTGCTGATGGCGGTCAACCGCAAGATCCACCGGGCCTACAATCGCACGCGGGACTTCAATTTCTCGCTCGAAGGCCTGATGGGCTTCGACCTGTGCGGCAAGACCGTGGCCGTGATCGGCACCGGCAAGATCGGGCGCGTGTTTGCGAAAATCATGGTCGGGTTCGGTTGCAACGTGATCGGCTACGACAAGTACCCGTCCCCGGAATTCGAGGCCCTTGGTGGACGCTACGCGGACGAGGGAGAAATCGGCGCAAGCGCGGACTGCATCTCGCTGCATTGCCCGCTCACGCCCGAGACCCATCACATCATCAATGCCGAAACGCTGTCGCGCGCCAAGCCGGGGGCCTTGCTCATCAACACCAGCCGCGGCGGGCTGATCGACACGGAAGCAGTCATCGGAGCGCTCCGGAGCGGGCAACTCGGCGGGCTGGCGATCGACGTGTACGAGCAGGAGGCGGGCCTGTTCTTCCGCGACCTGTCCGGCATCATCGTCGACGACTCCGTGCTGCAGCAGCTAATCACGTTTCCTAACGTGATCGTGACCGGGCACCAAGCCTTCCTCACGCGTGAGGCCGTGACGACCATTTGCGAAACAACCTTGCGCAGCGTGACGGAGTTCGAAAGCGGCAAGCCGCTCACGAACGAAGTCGGTGCCGGTTGAACACGGCTGTTGGCCTCAAATCGTGCCGCGCTAATGGCTTAAACCGCTCCCCGAAAAGCCCACGGTCGGGAGCAGGGCGCATGAAGAAGACTTCGGGAAATTCAAGCCGCTCGAAGGGAATAGGGCAGCAAGGTCAAGGAAGCCAAAGCCGCGATGACCCTGGCGTGGTGGAAATTCTTGCATCGACATCAACGTTGCGAGCCGTCCTCCGTGGTTCCGCAATGCGCCTGGCTGCCCGCTCCGGCGAATGAACTTGCGAGCGAGCTACTACAAGGCAATTTGCATCAGCGTCCCGACATCGGCTGGGGGACGGTTGAGTTCCTGCGAGCGCATTACGGCAGGCGGCAGGTCAGAAAGGTTGATTGGCGCGAAGCCGAGGCGCGCGAAATAGCCGGATGCGGTCTTGGTCTGCAACACTATTGATGCGACCCCTTGCAGCCGGACGTCTGCCACGATTGCGGAAAGCAGAAGCTCGCCGAGACCTGCAGACCTTGCGCGCTGCGCAACAGCCAGTCCTCGAAGAAGTCCTGTTTCCCCATAGCGCTCCACGCCGGCACATCCGAGGAGCCCGGCATTGTCGCGGACCATGATGAAATGGGTGATATGTTCGCGTACCCCCTCGACGCAAAGTGAGGAAGCACGCAGGAGGGCCTCAACCTCAGGCCAATCCTTCTCAGTCGCATAGCGGGGACGCATGACATATTCCTTCATGCAAAGTTCGTCCCGTCATCCTACTTTTGCCGGGATGCTTCCGCCCGTAGGGATTCTTCTTAAGTAGATTTGCTATCTCCCGGAAGCAGTCTGGCCGGCATGCCGGGAAGACAACATTTTTGCTCTTCAGCGGAGTTCTTTTGCGATGGCATGCGAGCGCGAAGTCCCTTGCCTGCGTCAGCCGGTGGCCCGACATGCGAGATGCCGCCCAACGTATCGCTGTTGGGACAGCATGAACTGGCTAGTTCCAGATGAGCGTGGCTTCTTGCAGCAAGTGACCAGGCAGGATGTAGTCGCCGTGCTTGATAGCGAGTGCCTCGAGTTCGCACAGACAGTCCTCGGATAATGCCGTCATGTCGAACCGGCAGTAGAGGTGTCGCTGTCGGAATGTGAGTTTTTCTCCGCGGAGCCCTCTGGCTAGCGCATCTGCAGACTCCACACAGACATGTTCGATGGTTCGGAACTGTACGACGATGCCGCGCTGTTGCCCAAGTCGTCCGAGTTCGAACGCGTCTTCCCACGCGGTTTCATAGTCTAGATCGACAGTACTATCTATGCGCGAACTGATGTGCTCAAGCGCGCTTGCTCGATCACGTGCGACGTATACGCTCATAGGGGAGTCTCCCCGATGGGGTCTTTGTGGAGAAAAATATATTCCGAAATCGGGGGCTGGGCAACCCCAATCGTACATGCCTTCGCAGCCCAGTTATATCCCGCGCACGTACGGTCGACCTGAGTCGGTTGGGCCGCAGCAGCCGGGCGGCTCGGCGCAGTGTCAGGGCCCGCACTGGGTGGCTACCTCCTGAGCCAGCAGTTTCCTAACACGTTCAACTTCATGGTGTTTGCCATCCCCGGCGTGGTGGCCGCGATCGCGGTCTTCCTAATCTCGGATCACGGCAAGAGGGAGTCAGGCGTCGTGCGGGTTCTGGCCGGCTCTGCCGATTGATGACGCTGGCGATATTCCTACAGTATTTGCGGAGACATTAATGACCAATAGCAATTCATGCGCATGGGAAGGGCGGATCTTCTCGAACGGTTGGGTGCCTGGCACTGGCAGCGTTGCGGACGTCGTCGAGCCGTCGACGGGGAAGATCCTGGCGACGATCGGAATCGGCCTTGCGGATGATATCGACCGGGCAGCTAATGCCGCGCAGCGTGCGCAGCCAGGATGGGCGTCCACAAGCTTCGATAAACGCGCTGAAATCCTCCGCGAAGCCGCGCGCCTATTGAAGGCGCGGGCCGACGAGATCAACGGATGGAACGTCCGCGAGTGTGGCTCGACGGCGGCGAAGGCAGAATGGGAGCTGCACGCTACCTACGAGCAGCTGCTCATGGCGGCGGCAATGCCGATGCAACCCGAAGGCGCGCTGTACGCATCGGCGATGCCTGGCCGCATGAATATCCCACAGGCCCAGGATGTCGCGCGTGCCATCCGGCAGCACGCCCAAGGCCAGGTTGACGGCCTTGTTACGTACCACGCCGTCCTCACGCATCTTGACACGGTGGCGTGGGATATCGACCCGCAGTGGACCGTCCTCGGTCAGGACAGTCTACTCCGCCCAGGGCGCGCTCAATCAGGGCCTTTTTGAATGCCATCGAGGCGTCTTGAACCGCCTCGGCAGGCATCGGACCCATTTACGAAATGGGCAATCAGGTCCTCGGGAATGGGGCGGCGGTTCACGGTTGGCAGCCTGACTGGTCGTGGTTTTTAGTGGCATACATGCTCCTTGGTGACATGTTATGCCTAAACACAAAATTTCTGACGGATCCGTCGGTTGCCCTAGTGATGTGACGCACTTTCGCTTTCAGGAAGACCCAGCCCTTGGTACTGTCGGTAGGACCACCAGGCGAGAAGCACGGATACCAACAAGCACACCAAAAGCGGAGCCAGACACAACGATCAGGCCGGTCTGGCAACCAATCGTGCAGACGCCGCTCGCAAAGCTACAGACGGCAGCGACGATAAAGGAAATCTGTCCGCGTATGTAAGACCACGGCCTTGAGCATGGCGATGAGGATTGCAACGAAGCGCGAGCTGGCGATTGCGAGGGTGTTGCGTCCGCTTGGGACGGCTCCCCTCACGCTTAAGCAAGCTGAGACTGCTGGCAAATTGCTTGGAATCCATTGGGCCACGGTTTATCACTTGCGCCGGCGCTTTCTCGCGGATCCTGTGGCGAGCGCATTGATACCTTATGACCGAGGCCCAAAAGTGGGAAAGCCGCGTCTACCAGCGACCATCGAGGAAATCGTGAATGAGGTCCTGACCGATTGGCTGCCGCGACAGCCTCATCTCGCTCATCCGCTCTTCGAGCTCGACGTCGAAATTCGGAAGCGATGCGCAGGGGCAAGTGTTAGTCCGCCAAGCAGATCTACCATTTCGCGACGATGGGCCGCCCATCGGAAAGAGGACGCCCTTCGGCTCGCAACGCAGCCGGGCTCTGAGATTCCACCAGGTCATCTTGTGGCGCGCTGTCCGATGGATATTGTGCAGATTGATCACACGCTGGCCGATCTGATCCTGGTTGATGATGCGAGCCGACGCCCAATTGGCCGGCCATGGCTAAGCATAGCCCTCGACGTTTCGACAAGATGCGTCGTCGGCGTATATGTCGGGATGGATCGCCCTAACGCCATGGTGACGTTCGGCGCACTTTTGTCCCATCCCGCTCACATACGTAAAGTAGTCACCGCTTGCACCTAATGTTGTCGCTGCTCACGGCCATGCCGCATGGGCTCAGACCACTTCAAACCGGGCGATAGCGAAGCAGGGAGGACCGTAATTCCATAATTGCTGCCCGGGGCGTTTCGCTCACTGCCTGAATCCGCCCTTTGCACAGGCGCGCGACAAACGTGCCGCCGCCTTCCCGGAAAATCCAAAACCTCGCGCCGCCATCTGGCTCGCCGAGCAGGCGCCGCCTGCGGATATCGGCGCTGGCCGGGGCGAGGGCGGCAGCGACCGTTCAGCCGCTCTCAGCCGAGTACGTCAGCCCTGGCCCTTGCGCGTGCCATTGCGCAACGATGCCTGGCCAGCAGGCCATGGGCGTTACCCTGCAGCCACTGATGGAACTGCGACAGCAGCGGCACGGCCTCGGCCTGGCGCACCGCCAGCTTGTGCTCCGGTGACCTGTACTTGATGCCGGCTTCGATGGCATACAGCTTGGCGATCCACGCCAATGCCCCCGCGCGGCCAGCCCTGGCGTCTTCTGGGCCTTGGCGATCTCGAAGAAGCGTCGGCGGCAATGCGCCCAGCATCCGCCCTCGATGATCCGGCCGGTACGGCAAAGCGCATCGTGGCCGCTGTAGGCAGCCGCCTGCAGGTAGCCATGATAGTCGCGCAGGAAGTTCAGGGGATGGGCGCCGGCGCGGGATTCCGCGAACTCGAACAGCACCGCTGGCTGGTGGTCGACCCATAATCCGTTCTCCTGCCGCAGCCCGGCCACGAGGTAGCCCCATAGATGGGCCTGCCGCGTGGTGGCGCGCCTGCGCTCGAGTAGTGGCAGCGTGGTGTCGTCCAGATGCAGGCGCGGCGCCTGCTGGACGTGGTTGCGCAAAGGCGGCAGCAGCTTTGCCAGCAGCTCGGCAGAAGCCAGCTTCCATTCGCACAGAGTGGCCCCTTGGCAGGTGCACGCCCAGGCGCGCATAGCGCGTCTCCTGCCGATTGATCGGCAGGTGGACCACGAAGGTGTCGACCTGGATGCTGGCCAGCACCCCTGCGCTGGCGTTGCTCTTGGGCAGCGGCGAGGGCTGCGCGGCAGCGGTCACGATGGTGGACTCGCCGTCCGTCGTGTCCGCTACTGCCATCTCGATGTTCGGCCATCGCTTCACTCCTTATACCGTGAAGCCGCTACCCTTCTCATCGCTGCTCCTGCCTCACCAGATGGTTTCCGCTGACGCTTACGCTTCACCATGCTGGATGGACATAGAGCTGTCGGCGTACGGCGTCGTGCAGGCGAAGAAAATCGGCGATCAGATGCACGCGCTGTCGTTGCGATTCGATCCGGCTCTCACGTCGGTGCTGCGCCGTGCAGGGCATTGGATCTGATCGATCGCGGGTCGCTTGCCGTTTCAGACTGGTGGCGCAGCACATCCTGTTCCAGAAAAGAAAGGGCGTCCCAGTTCCTGAAATCGGCTTGGGCGACTTGGGTCTCGAACTACTGTAGCAATTGGTTTCCGTCATTTCGGACCGCGCCACTGTCGCTCTGGATTCTGGCGGCGAGGCCATGGCCCCGGAAGAACCGGTCTTGGGGTGCACGGTCTGATTCCTGTCCCATCAAGCTCAGTTGCACATGCGAGGGATGCTGCACGGAACGGCGCATCCCACCTCTGCCACGCTCACAAGGAAGTGAGATGGGTCCAATTGTTCAACGGTGCGCCATTGTGTAGCGCCCCTGTCGGTTATGGACCTGAATTCGGTGAAGAGGCGGGAGAAGGCCACTGTGAATGACGATCTGAAGTTCGGCTTGACGGTGCTTGCTGTGCTAGGGGTCGTAATCTTTGCGACCACCCAAGCCATAAGTATGGACATGAGCATTGCCGATCTGGTTGTGCAACTGGTGCAACATGCCATTGATCTGCTGCGCCATCTGTTCATACAGGTGCGCGCGGAGAATCCACCTCACAACTTGGCTTAGCGGTCATGGGCCTCTTCTCCAGGATATTTGCGCCAAGTCCCAGCAGGTGCATGGCCTTTCAGTAATTGTCGCGCTCAGGATCATTAGGCTGACGCCCGACCACTTCCAGCGGTTGCCACTGCCCGCCTGCAATAGCCACTCGGGGAACTTCGCCGCGGGCGATTGGACGCCAAGAACGGGAATACATCGGCTGTCGCTCGACACGGCTTGGCTTGAGAGGGCTGACGAGTCGCTCGATTTTCCGGACGGCGACGACCCGGACTCAAACGCGTCGTAACCGCCGTAGCACCCTTTCGACTGCCGACAGGTGCTCCGGCGATGCGTGGGCAATGGCCTGGAATGCGGCCGCCATGTCCATATGCACGCGCAGATCGATATGCCCGGCCATCGCGCAGCAGGCGCTTGACCATGCGGATCGCATTGGCAGGATGTCGGCGATGGCGTGGGCGAGTGCATTTGCATCCCGCATCAGGTTGTCGCCCTCGGCAACTGCGGAAACCAGGCCGATCCGTAGCGCCTCGCTGGCGTCGATTGGCGCGGCGGTGAAGGTCATCTCCATCGCCTTGGACAGGCCGAGCAATTTCGGCAGGCCCCATGAGCCGCCATCGCCGGAGACGATCCCGAATTGGGCGAACGTCACGCAGAAGGTGGCATGCGGGCTGGCGAAACGGATGTCGCAGTAGGTGGGGATGTCGGCTTGCTGCAAGGCCAGCGGCACCGCTGTACGGTATCGCGATATCGCAACTGCACGTCTTCGGGCGTGCCTGCGGAAAAGCCTTCGCGCCGGGCCATCTGGCCCAGGTCGCCGCCGGCGCAGTAATGAACATTCCTACCGCGATAGGGAATGAGGTAAAGCGTCAAGGTCTCGACATTGGCGGAAATAGCGATCCGCAACACTTGCGCGGCGCAGCGCATGACAGGAAACGTTGTAGAGCAATCATTAGTGATGGCGCCATCGCAGAATACGATGGCGGACCTCCGCACTTCGATATATATAGGGAAGGACGGTCGGTCGAGCGTAAGTTTCCAAGATTCCCACCTTGAGTTGCTCGAAGTGAGCATGCATCTTCCCCATGAAGGTTCTCGTGGGGACGACGAGCTACCGGGGGGAGCTGCCAGCAACTATGCGTATTGCTACAAAACCGCTCAACGCATATGCAATCAGTGGTGCTAGCGGACACTTTGCGCCGTGCTTCAGAAGCCCTCGCATTTCGTGGCGATGGCACGCCCGGGACCGGCCAGCCGCGCAGAACGCCCGCCAGAGGTTGACGGAGAGCTATTAGGGACATACAAATTTGCAAGTATTGCCAGCCGTACCCGCAGTGCAGCAGGTATGACCAAGCGTGTTTGGGCCGTGCAAATTCTTGTACCCGGACGCGCATCTACGAGGAGCCCAAGATGAGCAAGACCTACAAGCGTCTGGACAAAAGCCAGGCGGCGGTATTGATGGTGGATCATCAGGCCGGCCTGCTGTCGCTGGTGCGCGACATTGAGCCGGACAAGTTCAAGAACAACGTCCTCGCGCTGGCGGATCTGGCGAAATACTTCAAGCTGCCGACGATCCTGACCACCAGCTTCGAAGACGGCCCTAACGGCCCGCTGGTGCCGGAACTGAAGACGATGTTCCCCGACGCGCCGTTCATTCCACGCCCTGGCCAGATCAATGCCTGGGACAATGAGGACTTCGTGAAGGCTGTCAAGGCAACGGGCAAGAAGCAGTTGTTGATCGCCGGAGTGGTGACCGAAGTCTGCGTGGCGTTTCCCGCGCTATCTGCGATCGAAGAAGGATACGATGTGTTCGTCGTGACCGATGCGTCAGGGACATTCAATGAAGTGACGCGCGAATCGGCATGGCACCGCATGGCCGAAGCCGGTGCACAACTGATGACCTGGTTCGGCGTCGCTTGCGAACTGCATCGCGACTGGCGCAACGACATCGAAGGGCTGGGAACCTTGTTCTCGAATCATATTCCGGATTATCGGAACTTGATTACGGCATATACGACCGCGAAGGGCGGAAGATAACGCAATCCGCCCACGATCAGCCATCAAAGAAGAACGCGATCAGGCCACGCGAGCCTTTGACAGGCGACGAGATTCGAGCGACCGTTGGCGTTGGTAGATAACCCGGTCAGCTTCATCGCTGACCACAACCACACTGTTGTTCGAGTGCAGGTCGATTCCACTAAACTTGTTCATGCCGGCCTCCTGTGCGTCACGTCGGTATTCGCAATTCGACTCTACGCCAGCCGTTCGACCCGAACGGAGGGAGGCTGGCTATATGATTATCAGAACCTCTTCTCGCCCCGCTGGAAACGAGAATGGCTGAGTCCGTCGGCCGACGGTCTGCGAGGTTCACGACCGCCGCCTCGAGACCATCCCTTCGTCCACAGCGGCAATCTCAATGCTGTGATCAGTCGGATCGGGCGAGGAGCGGTCCGGCGTCGCGAACGCTACCAACACCTTGCCGACACGCCACGGTCGCGGAGTTAGTGGCCGCCAGTCATAGAATTAGCGGTCCTCAACAGCAATGTTGGCGAGGGAAGGAACTTCATGGCAACGACAGGACCGAAAGCCGACACAATAGCTTTCTGCGCCATTGAACGGCGGTCGTCTGCACCCGCTCACGCCACCTCAGGGAGCGACGGTGCGTCAGCCCGCCT
The DNA here is from genome assembly GCF_058787995.1 of Cupriavidus sp. FW305-27. NCBI lineage: Bacteria > Pseudomonadati > Pseudomonadota > Betaproteobacteria > Burkholderiales > Burkholderiaceae > Cupriavidus > Cupriavidus sp. FW305-27. The sequence goes on along the minus strand of NZ_JBYTAG010000073.1, from coordinate 2,814 downwards.
GCGCCGTTGCGAGCTCCGGCACCACGCCACTCGTCTGCAGCAACGTCTTGCGGAAGATCTCCACCAGCGGCCGCAGGTTGACCTTGTGCCAGGCCGCCCACAAGGGCGTGCGATAGCTGAACCACGACAGCTCGTGCAGCACCACGCCCGGTGGCGCCTGGTGGCGCAGGCTTTGCTGGATCGTGGTCACGCCGAGTCCCGCGGCCACGAGTCCCAGGGCGGCTAGCGGTTCGGTCGCCTCCATGGTGATCGTCGGCGTGAAGCCGGCTCTGGCGCAAGCCGCGATGAACGTGTCGTGCCGCAGCGCGGTTTCTTGGTGCATCACGCCGATCCATTTTTGCGCAGCCAGGTCATCCGGGCTGAGCTGCTCCGCTTTGGCAAGCGGGTGCCCTTCGGGCAGCGCCAGCAGCATCGGATCATTGAGCACCTGGGCAGCCTCGAGGTCTGGATCGTCAGGTGGCGGCGGCTCGCAGACGAGTGCGATGTCGAGGCTGCGCTGGCGCAGCCCCTCCAGTTGAACGTCCGACTGCTGGTTGTACAGCGCGATATGCACCGCAGGCCGGCTGTCGCGCAGTTCGCGCAAGGCATTCGGCAGCACGCCCGAGTGCATCGCGTATTCCAGGTAGCCGATGCACAGCCCGCCTTCGTCGCCGCGGCCAAGCCGTCGCGCCAGCGATTCGAGCCGGTTGGCATGCGTGAGGAATGCGCGGGTTTCGGCCAGGAACGTGCGGCCGTCGCGTGTGAGCCGGATGCGTTGCTGGGAGCGCTCGAACAACAACAGCCCGAGCTTTTCCTCGAGCTGGGCAATCTGCCGGCTAAGTGGCGATTGGGAGATATGGAGCCGTTCGGCGGCGCGTCCGACGTGCTCGTCTTCGGCCACGGCCACGAAATAGTGAAGTTGGCGGATATCTAGCATGTCCAGTCCTGAATTCAGACCCCTAAGGAATCAAGTCTTTCAAATTCTGTCTTGGACAGACTTAATTGGCAACCCTAGACTGCCTTCACCCCAACTTAATTTGTGGAGCAGTCATGAGCATCAAGAACAAACTGGCCGGTAACGTACTCGGCTTTGGTACCGCCCCGCTGGGCAATATGTTCCGCGACATCCCGGAAGCGGAGGCGCAGGCCACCGTGGACGCGGCCTGGGCGCAAGGCGTGCGCTACTACGACACCGCGCCGTTCTACGGCGCGGGCCTGGCCGAAATCCGGCTGGGCGAAGCGCTGTCCCGGCACCCGCGTGACGAATACGTGCTCAGCACCAAGGTCGGCCGCCTGATCCTGGACGAAGTCGAAGACGCCAGCGCGCGGGCGCTGGGCGAGAAAAGTGGCCTGTTCGCCGCCGGCCGCCCGAACAAGCTGGTCAACGACTACTCGGCGGACGCCACGCTGCGCTCGATCGAGGACAGCCTCAAGCGGATGAAGGCCGACCGCCTCGACATCGTGTGGGTCCACGACATCGCCCAGGACTTCTACGGCGACGAGTGGCTGGCCTATTTCGAGACCGCCCGCAAAGGCGCTTTCAAGGTGCTGACCCGGCTGCGCGAAGAGGGCGTGATCAAGGCCTGGGGCCTGGGCGTGAACCGCGTCGAGCCGATCGAACTGACGCTGGACCTGACTGAAGCGCAGCCGGACGGCTTCCTGCTGGCGGGCCGCTATTCGCTGCTCGACCATGAGCGCGCGCTGCAGCGCCTGATGCCCAAGGCCGCGGAGCGCAAGACCGAGATCGTGGTCGGCGGCCCGTACAGCTCGGGCATCCTGGCCGGCGGCTCGCACTTCGAGTACCAGAAGGCGCCGCCCGAGATCATCAGCAAGGTCGAGCGCATCAAGGCGATCGCGCAACGCCACGGCGTCAGCATCAAGGCCGCCGCGCTGCAGTTCGTGCTGGCCAACCCGGCGGTCGCCGCCGTGATCCCGGGTGCAAGCCGGCCCGAGCGCATCGCCGAGGACACCGCCGCGCTGAAGGCGGTCATTCCCGCCGATTTCTGGCGCGAGCTGCGCGAGCAGCACCTGGTCGCGGCAAATGCGCCGCTGCCTGGCGACAGCAACTGATCCGGGACCACATTCGATTCAAGGAGTCCACCATGGCACAAGCTTCTGCAACGATCACGCTGCCGGTTGCACCGGACCGCGTCTGGCAACTGATTGGAGGCTTCGATTCGCTGCCCGACTGGCTGCCGTATATCCCCAAGAGCGAACTGAGCGAGGGCGGCCGCGTGCGCAGCCTCGTCAATCCGGACGGCGACGCCATCGTCGAACGTCTCGAGGCCTTCGACAACAGCGCGCGCAGCTACACGTACTCGATCCTGCAGGCGCCGTTCCCGGTCACCGGCTACCGCTCCACGCTGCGCGTGGTCGGCATCGACGGGGACCAGGCATCGCGCGTCGAATGGTCCGGCCAGTTCACGCCGGCCGGCGTGAGCGATGACGAGGCATCGCGGCTGTTCGAGGGCATCTATCGGGACGGCCTCAAGGCACTGGAGGCAACGCTGGCCGGGGCGGCATCATGAAAGGGCTGATGGCCTTGTCGCTGGCTTTCGCGCTCATGTTAGGAGCGTTGGGACCGGCGCAGGCGGCTGTTGGCGTGCCTGGCGAAGGGCGCCTTCTGTTCCAGTACGGCGAGTAAATCCGTGGGATGGCGCGCCGCCGCGCCACCTGCGCTGCACCCCGTTAGCCGGAATCCGGCTGACGGGGTGCAGTGCCATTACGACGGTATCTTCATCAGGCCGTTATCGATGGAAATCCGGTTCGCATCGATGGCGCGGGGCTGCAGGGACAATTCTGCTGGTTTGCTCCCCTCTCCCGCCCGCGGGAGAG
>NZ_JBYTAG010000072.1:0-35413 GCF_058787995.1 Cupriavidus sp. FW305-27 | reverse complement strand
CACCCCCCAACGCCCTCGCCACCACCAGATAAGCCAACACCTGCACCGCAAACGCCCCAAACGCCCACAACAAAAACATCCCAAACGTAGCGTTGTGCTGAATGCTCGACGACAACGTCAGCGAGAACCCCAGCACCGCCCCGCCCAGCGACAACGCCGCTGCAACATTACCCTCGCGGATCAGCTGGAACTCGCGATGCGGCGTCACCCGCGTATAGACCAGCAGGAACAGCCCCAGCATGGCAAAGCTGGTGACGATATAGATCAGGTAGGCAAGCGCCGGGTGCATGGCATTGACCATAGGTTGGACTCGTTGTCAGTTGTCAGGGATGTGAATACGACATGGCGATCGGCAGGCGGCACTCAGCCGCCGCCGGAGCGTCCGGAGCTGCCGAAGCGGCTGGTGAAGCCGCCGCGCGATACCACCGGTGCGCGCGATACGGCCGCGGCGCGCATGGACAGGCCCATGGAGCGTCCGCCGCTGAGGGAGCTGCGGCGGACGGTGGCTTCTTCCACCATCGCGGCGTGCGGGGTGGCGTTGGTGAAGGATTGCGTGCGCGTGCCGGTGCTGTCGTAGACGTTCATCGGGCGCAGCGGTCCGGCGGACATGTCGCGCCGGGTCTGGGTGCCGTTGGGATGGTAGACGGTGCCGCTGGAGGTGTAGTACGGGCCGTACCAGCGCGCGTAGTACATGCTGCTGCCGTGGCTGGTGCCGGAGCCGCCGGTGGCGGCGTCGCTGGCGGATGCGTTCAGGCTGGAGCTGTAGATGGTGCTGGGGTCGTCGACCGGCACGCTTTCGCAGTCGTTGGGGGTGTTCCAGTCGGCTTCGCAGTCTTCCAGCGTGGCGTAGCTGGCGCGGCGCACGGTCACGCCGGGATCGTCGTCGGCGTCGTCGCTGCAGGAGCCGAGTGCCGCCACGCCGGCCACCACGGCGCAGGCGCCGATGATCCACAGCGTGGGCGAGTTGCGTTTCTGCTCGCCCGCATAGGGCTGCGGCTGCCACGCGGACCTGGGCGATCCCTTTGGCTTGGGCTGGTACGGGCTGTCGTACTTCGACGGCTTGCGGCCGTTGTTGTTGTTGTTCTTTGCCATCGGTCCTTACTCGTTCATGAAGTAGTGTGGAACGAAGAAACTGGTGTTCTTGGCGATGGGCCCGGATTCCTCGCGCACGCACAGGCCGCTGGGCACGTCGTCGACAATCCATACGCCCAGCGTGGTGTAGCGGCCGTCAAAGCGCCGTGCCGGGGCGTAGGCCTGGTAGATGAAGCCTTCGGCGCCGTATTCGCCGGGATTGTGGACGTGGCCGCCATCCGGGGTGGCCAGGGTCACGCTCTCGCCCTCGCGTGACAGGAAGGGTTTTTTGGCGTGCGGCTGACCGGCGAAATGGCTGGGGTCGAAGCTGGCTTCCAGCAGGTTCGGGTGGCCGGGAAAGAGCTCCCACAGGATCGGCAGGATGGCCTTGTTGGACAGCACGGCCTTCCACGGCGGCTCGACCCAGCGCACTGGGCTGTGTGCCAGCTGGTCGCGGTAGTCGGAGGTGGTCATCCATTCCCACGGGTAGAGCTTGAAGACGACTTCCATCGGCACGTTGTCGGCGTCATAGAAGTTGCCGCGGCCGTCGGTGCCGATGTCTTGCAGGTCGACCAGCTTGACGGACCAGCCGGCCTGCAGCGCGGTGTCCATCAGGTACTCGGTGTTGCAGATGTCTTCCTGGCTGTCGAACATGCACGCAAGGTGCAGCATGCTGGCGTTGCGGTAGTGCTTGCGCAGCCATTGCCAGCGCGCCACCAGCGCGTCGTGCAGGCTGTTGAACTGGTCGGCCTGCGGCTGCACGGTGTCTTTCCAGTACCACTGTGCGACGGCGGATTCGATCAGCGAGGTCGGGGTGTCGGCGTTGAACTCGTACATCCTGGGCACGCCGTGCTGGTCCAGCGTCATGTCGAAGCGGCCGAACAGCGTGGGCTCGTCGCGGTCCCAGGAGGTGCGGATCAGCTGCGCGAAGTCCTTGTCGATCGCCAGGCGCGCGAACAGGTCGTGGTCGATCACGTGCTGCACGGCTTCCAGGCAGCGCTGGTTCAGGTCGTACGCGGCGGCGTAGAGCGTCTCCACCTCCTGCTTGCTGAAGGCGTAGGCGGCGTCTTCGCGCCAGTAGAAGAAGGTGTTGTCATCGACTTCGCGCGGGACGTTGAATTCGTCGAGCGAATGGAAGTGGAAGCCGACTTTCTCGAGTTCGCGCGGCCAGTTGCGGCGCGGGGTCTGGGGGATGCGTTGCATCAGCAGGCCATGGTCAGGGGCGATGGATCGGGCTGGGTCATGGCATCGTCCAGCAGGAAGTCGGTGAAGGCGAGCGACGTGGCGCCGGGCCGCGGCAGCCAGTCGGAGAACTGCACGCTGAGCGGTGCCCACCAGTGCGCGGCATCGGCCAGCACGGGGCGAAAGTCGAGCGCATCCGATTCCACCACGCCGCGCGCCGGGTTGGCCAGCATCCACTGCATGCCGGCGATCAGGCTCGATGCCACCTGCAGGCTGGTGGCGGTGTTGTACGGCGCCAGCGAACGCGCGCGTTGGGTGGAGAGGCGCGATCCGTACCAGACCGCGCCATGGCGGCCGCTCATCAGCAGCACGCCGAGTTCGTCCTCGCCGCACTGGATCTCGTCGCGCAGGATGCGTTCGCCGCGCACGCGCGGGGCGGCGCGTTCGTCGAGCCATTGCATCGAGGTCTGCGTGGCGGATGTCGGGCGATAGGCATAGTAGACGGTGGGCCGGTGCAGCGGCTGGCCGGCAGACTGGTCGGTCAGGTATTCGGCGATCGAGATCGATTCGTTGTGCGTGATCAGGTACGCATCGAACGGGCCATGCACCGGCGACCACGACCGCACGCGCGTGCGATGCCCTGGCCGGTCCAGCGCGATTGCCGCGCCGCTGCCGTAGCCGTGACGATAGCCATCGGGCGGCAGCGCGGGCTCATGGCTGCCCCAGCCGAGTTCGGCGTCCTGCAGGCATTCTGTGATAAAGCCTTCGGCCGACCAGGTGTTGGCGAACTCGCCGTCGCGCGGATAGCCGAGGGCTTGCTGGCTGTCGTACTCGGCGATCTGGATCACGCGCAAGTCCAGTGCGCGCGCCAGTGCAGCCCAGCCGGCGCGGTCGTGGGGCTCGGGCTGATTCAAGCCGATATTGCCGGCCAGTTCCATCAGCGCGGCCTTGACCAGCACCGAGACCAGCCCAGGGTTGGCGCCGTGCGCCACCAGCGCGGTCGGCTGCGTCTCACGGCCGCGGGCGAAGGCCAGCATCTCGTGGCGCAGCGCGTAGTTGCTCAGGTGCGAGGCCTGCGGGTCGGCTTCATAGTCCCACGGTTCGATGCCGGCATCGACATAGAACGCGCCGTGCGCTTGCGCCAGCGCGATCAGGTCGCGGCTGCAGACGGACGGTGCCAGGTTCAGCAGGAAAGTGCCAGGCCGCAGCAGCGGGCCCAGCATCGCTTCAAAGTTGCCGGCCGTGATGGTGGCGTCGATGGCATCCAGCCCGTGGCGGGCGGCCAGTTGCCGGCGCGTGCCGTCGAGCACGCGGTCCACCACGGTAATCGCTGCCCGCGGCCAGGTTCGTTCCAGCAGCGGCAGCACGGCCTGGCCGATGCAGCCAAAGCCGACGATGACGATTTGTTCGATCACGCAGACCCTTCCGCCCGTAACCGGCGATGGGCGGCCCGGGGGCGCGGCAGGACGGCCGCGCCGGCGCAGGACTGCCCTCGCCTCGCTTTATCAATTCTGATCGGAATCGCTAAATATAGCGAAGGGCAATACTATAGCCGGGCGCGGCTGGTGCCAACCGCCGGGCGGCTGGGGGTGACTTGCCTGTCAGCCGAACAGGCGCCAGGCCAACCGCGCTGCCACGCGCGCGCCCTGGTGGTCGCGGTCGTATTGCGGGTTGTATTCCGCCAGGTCGGCCACGCGCAGCTTGCCGCTGTGGCGGGCAAGCATGGCGATTTCCTCCACCACCGTCAACGGCACGCCACAGGCCGCGGGCGCAGACACGGCCGGCATCACGGCCGCCGGCAGCGCGTCGAGGTCGATGGTCAGGTACAGGTGGTCGGTGGCATCGATGCGCGCCGCCAGTTCGGCCAGGCGCGATTCCAGGTGCCGCTCCTGCATGTCCACGTCTTCGACGTAGCAAACGCCCAGCGCATCGGCGCGGCTGAACAGCGCCGGCGTGTTGCTGAGGCGGCTGACGCCCAGGCAGACATAGTCGAACGGCTGCCCGCGCTCGGCGCAGGCGTTGGCGATCTGGTCGAACGGCGTGCCGGAGCTTGCGGGCCGGCTGGTGCGCAGGTCGAAGTGGGCGTCGATATTGATGATGAGCACGCGCCCGCCATCGTCCTGCGCATCCAGGTGCGCGCGCAGGCCTTGCCACGTGCCCCAGGCCACTTCATGGCCGCCGCCCAGCACCAGCGGCAGCCCGCCGCGCGCCAGCACGTCGCGCACGGTGCCCGCCAGCGCCACCTGGGCTGATTCCAGCTCGCCGTCGTCACAGCTGACATTGCCGGCGTCATATAGCGCGGGCAGTCCGTGCGCCGGCACGTTGGCCAGCGCCTGGCGGATGGCGTCGGGGCCGTGCGCGGCACCGGGACGGCCCTGGTTGCGCAGCACGCCCGCGTCGCAATTGAAGCCGAGCAACACCGGTGCGCCGTCGAGCGGTGTCACGTCTGCCGCTTCCAGCGCATGCACGATGCGGAACAGGCGCGTGGTGTCGCCACGCTCGCCGTCGTCGACACGGCCCTGCCAGAGGTTCTGGGTCAGAGCCATCGTCACGCCCGCGTCAGCACGGCCTGCAGGAAGCCGCGCGTGCGTTCCTGCGTCGGCGCCGAGAAGATGACCGACGGCGGCCCGGCCTCGATGATGCCGCCGCCATCCATGACCACCACCACATCGGCCACTTCGCGGGCGAAGCCCATTTCATGGGTGACCACGACCATGGTCATGCCTTCGGCGGCCAGCACCTTCATCACCTGCAGCACTTCGCCCACCAGCTCGGGGTCCAGCGCGGAGGTCGGCTCGTCGAACAGCATCACGCGCGGTTCCATGGCCAGTGCGCGGGCAATGGCCACACGCTGCTTCTGGCCGCCCGACAGGCTGGCGGGCATGGCGTGGGCCTTGTGCGCAAGGCCGACTTTCTCAAGCAGGCCCATCGCCTTGCGCTCGGCTTCCTCGCGCGAGGCGCCGCGCAGCATGCGGGGACCGACCGTGACGTTGTGCAGCACCGACAGGTGCGGGAACAGGTTGAACGACTGGAACACCATGCCCACTTCGGTGCGCAGCTGGTTCAACTCGTGCTCGCCGATCAGCTGGCCGTCGGTCACCAGGCGCTTGCCGACGATGTCGATGGTGCCGGCCTCGGGTTGTTCCAGGCCGTTGCAGCAGCGCAGGAAGGTGCTCTTGCCCGAGCCACTGGGGCCGATCACGACCACGACCTGCGACGGCTCCACATCGAAGTCGATGCCGCGCAGGACGGTATGGCTGCCGAACGATTTGCCCAGGTTCCGGATCCGGATGATTGCGGAATCGCTCATTGCACCATGCCTCCCATGCGCAGCCGTTGTTCGGCGCGCCGCAGGATCAGCCCGGCCGCGCTCGTCAGGATCAGATAAACCAGCGCGATCGCCAGATAGACTTCCAGCGACCGGTACGACACGCTGATGATCTTCTGGCCCTCATGCATCAGGTCGGCAATGGTCAGCAGCGACACCAGCGCCGAGTTCTTGATGAGGGCGATGAACTCGTTGCCCAGCGGCGGAATCATGCGCACGATGGCCTGCGGCAGGATCACCGCGCGCATGGCCTGGCCGGACGACATGCCGATCGAGCGCGCGGCTTCCATCTGGCCCTTGTCCACGGACTGGATCGCGCCGCGCACGATTTCCGAGACATAGGCGCCGGAATAGATGCCCAGCCCGATCACGCCGCACACAAAGGCCGGCAGCAGGATGTTGAACTGCGGCAGTCCGAAGAACAGCAGGAACAGCTGCACCAGCAGCGGCGTGCCGCGGATGAAGGTCACGTAGGCGGTGCAGATGCTGTAGATGACGCGGCGCTTCGGGTCCAGCCGGCCGATGCCGACCAAGAGGCCCATGACGCAGCCCAGCACCAGCGCGCAGGCCGTCACCTCCACGGTGATGACGGCGCCGTGGACAATGTCATGCCAGCCGGCAAAGACAGGAGAAAAATCCAATTCCATGATGATGATCCGCGCGGCTTACTTGGCGGCCGTGCCGAACCATTTCTGGGTCAGCCTGGCGTAGGTGCCATCGGCCTTCACCTTGGCGAGTGCCGCATTGAGGGCGCGGGTCAGCTCGGGCGTGTCCTTGCGCACGGCCATGCCGTATTCCTCGGTGGTCAGCTGCTGCTCCACCATGCGCAGGCCGCCGCGGGTCTTGACGTACTGCATCGCGGCCGGCTTGCCGGTCACGGCGGCATCGGCGCGGCCGATCTCGACCAGGTTGAACATTTCCTGGTTCTTCTCGACTTCCACGCGCTGCACCTGCGGATACGTGTCGCGCAGGAAGCTGACCGACTTGGTGCCCACCTGCACGCTGACCTTCTTGCCGTTCAGGTCGGCCGGGGCGTGGACGGTGGTGTTGCCGCCCTTGACCAGCGCCACCAGGCCGCCGACGTAGTAAGGCTCGGTGAAGTCCACCACCTTGCGGCGCTCGGGGGTGATGTAGATGCCGGACACTGCCATGTCGAAGCGGCGCGAGACCAGCCCGGGGATCAGGCCCTTGAAGTCAATGTCGGTCCACTCAACCCGCTTGCCCATCGTCTTGGCCATGGCCTCAACCAGCTCCACGTCAAAGCCGGTGCGCTTGCCGTTCTCGATAAATTCCATCGGCGGGAAGGTGGCGTCGGTGGCCACGCGCAGCACGGCATTGTCCTGCGCGTGCGCGGCGGTGCCGAGGGTCAGGGCGGTCAGGGTTGCCAGGCCGGCCATCAGGCATTTGCGACGAAGGTTCATGGAGGTCTCCTATTCTCGGGAACGAGGGATCTGCCGTCGCATGGGTTTGCCGACGGCGGCGGTAACGAATTGCTTGGTATTCAGTAAGACTGCAGCCGCGCGGAAATCCGCATCGCCGCTGCCACGGTCATGTCGATCAGCGCGGACTCGCGCCCTTGCCGCCGCGTGGCCGGCACCATCAGCGTGATCGAGCCCAGCGCATCGGCCTTGCTGCGCCGCGAGAACAGCGGCGCGCTCACGCCCCACACGCCCGGATCCACCTCGCCCTCGCTGACGGCGTAGCCGGTCTCGCGAATGGCGGCCAGCTCGGCCAGCAGCCGTTCGGCTTCGCCTGGCTCGCACTGGGCCCGGACCAGGCGCTCGCGCGCTTCGTCGCGCATGAACGCCAGCAGCGACTTGGCCGACGCACCGGCGCGCAGCGGTACGCCGCGGCCCTTCTCGAACGAGCAGCGCAGCGACTGGCGGCTCTCCACCATCTCCAGGCACACCACGTGATCCTTGACGGCGACGACCAGGCCTACGCTTTCATCGGACTGCTGCGCCAGCAGCTGCATGTCGGGCAAGGCTTCGCGCGCCAGGTGCGAGGCCATGTCAAAGCCGAGCGCCAGTTGCAGGCTGATCGGGCCCGGCGCGTATTCGCCGTCGGACTCCAGCACGAAGCCCCAGCGCTTGAGCATCATCAGTTGCCGGTAGAGCGTGCTCTTGGGCAGGCCGGTTTTGGCAACCAGCTCGCGTACCGTGATCGGCGCGCCGTGTTGCGCCAGTGCCGCCAGCACGAACAGCACGCGATCGGCACCGCCGGCGGGCTGGGCGGGTTCGGCTGGCGTGGGTGTCGCGGGCTTCACGGCAGTGGGGTTGTCGACGGCATTCAACATAGGGCCCAAGAATAGGACCTGATTCCCATAAATCAAAACCTGGAGTCCCGGAAAATGGGAATGGATGACTAGGGATAACCCTTGGTGACTGGCGATTTGATCCGCCAAGTGCGCGGGGCGCCGCTGCCCCGTGCTCAGTAGATGCCCGGCAGCATGCGCCAGGTCCGGTCGCAGTACGACGCGTACTCGTCGCCAAACTGGTCGCGCAGCAGCGCTTCTTCCGCCCGGATGCGCGCCACCAGCACCGGCACCATCAGCAGCGTCAGCACCACGCCCACGCCGGAGCGGAATGCCAGTACCCATCCCAGCGAACTGACCAGGAAGCCGAGGTAGCTCGGATGCCGGATCACGCCATAGATGCCGGTGGTCACCAGCGTGTGCCCGGGCTGGATCGCCACCAGCCCGCTGAAGCGCCGCCCCAGCACAAACACCGGCCACAGCCGCAGCACGCCGCCGCCGGCAAACAGCGCCACGCCGGTCCAGCGCATGGTGTCGCCATCGAGCGTCCAGAAGCCGATGCGGTCGGTAAAGGGCGGCAGGTACGCCGCCAGCAGCCCGAGCACGCCAAACACTGCCAGCACCCACCGGTTGCCGCGGTCCTCGCGCATGCCGCTGCTGATATTGCCGCCGGAGAAGAGCGCGGCGATGGATAGGGCGAACAGGACCAGGGTCAGGGCCACGCGCGCCGGGTGCGCGAAGAAGGGGGCGATGCCACCCCAGCCTGCAATCGCGATGGCCAGGTAGGCGAGCGTGCCGGCGAGAGTGGCAATTGCCAGGCCGGGAGTCGGGCGCATGGGGAACCTCCGTTGAGACGGTGGATGCACAAGCGAAGGGTAAGCCTCAGGCGGCCCGGGTGTCGAGGGCGGCCGGGTCGTGATTAAATCTGCGTCTTGCGCCGGCGCATGCCGGGGCGCAGTGAACCGCTTTCGTCACACCATCATGCCCCTGATCGACATCAAGAACCTCCAGCAAGCCGCCCAAGACTTCGGCAAGGCCCGTAACTGGGGCAAGTACCACAGCCCCAAGAACCTCGCGATGGCGCTGAGCGTGGAGGTGTCCGAGCTGGTCGAGATCTTCCAGTGGCAGACCGACGCGGAATCGCGCGCCATCATGTCCACCGACGAGCGCGAGCATGTGGAGCAGGAGCTTGCCGATATCACTATCTACCTAGCGCAGCTGGTGACGGCGCTGGGCGTGGACCTGGACGCGGCGATCCGCGCCAAGATGGAGATGAACGCCAGGAAGTACCCGCTGCCGGAATGAGCCGCCCGGCGCAGGTTTGTCGCCGCCGTCGCGATGCCTTGCCGGCGGCTTGATGCTTTGATCCAATTGATTGTGGCGGTGCTCGGAATTTGATCATTTGATCAAACCGGCCGAGCCCTGTTTCTGCGATGCGCGGCCGCTCTGCATCGGGCCGTGTCTCGCATCCTTCTCTTCGCACCCCTTCACGCAACGCCCGCACCACCAGGCGCCGATCTCATCCGTCACTGGCACGCCCTATGCGGTCATAGGGCATGGCCCGGCAGAGGCCTGCAATGGAGACGGTGATGGCATCCCTCGGTGAAACGACGAAGACAACGGCGCAGGCCACCCGCAGCCCGCACGTACTGGCATCGCGCCTCGCCGCCGATGCAGAGCCGCACCTCGGCGCACACCTGGTCACGCCGCGTCATGGCTATGCACACCACGGCATCTACGTCGGGCGTGGCATGGTGGTGCACTACGCTGGCTATTGCCACCGGCAGCAGCGCGGCCCGGTGGAAGAACTGAGCCTGGCCGCCTTTGCTGCCGGCCATGGCATCACGGTGTTGAGCACGCCCATGGCGCGGTACAGTGCCGCTGAATCCGTCGGCCGCGCCCGCTCACGGTTGGGCGAGGACTGCTACCGCCTGCTGACCAACAACTGCGAGCACTTCTGCATGTGGTGCCTGTACGGCGAAAGCCGCAGCGAGCAGGTGCGGCATTGCCTGATGCATCCATTCAGCGGCCTGCGCCTGGCGGCGAGCATCCTGCTTTGCTGGTGCAAGACTGCGCCCGCGCCTGCATGGGACGGCGCGACGGCATGAGCTCACGACAATGGCCGGCTCGCCGTCAGGACGCACAACAGCAGTACCCCGTTCAAAGCGAGCAGTCCGCTCACCAACAGCACGATGGGCGGCGCATCCCGAGTCCGCTCGCGCAGGCGGGTGACCCCCGGCAGCCACTCGCCGCGCGTACGCCGGGACCAGCAGGCGACGCCCGCGCCGCACATGCCCAGCCACGCCAGCGTGCCCAGCGATGCCCAGCCGCGTGGTTGCGGCGCCGGCGTCGGACGAATTGAAGCTTGCTGGAGCGTCGGGCCGGAGGCTCTTTGGATCACCACAGGGGGCGCATGAATCCCCGCTTCTGCCAATGGCTCTGACGGTGGTGGAGCTGGAAGCTGCTCCGCTGCTGGTTGAGTCGCTGGCGTCGCTGAAGCTGGCGCGACCGCTGGCCGCGAGGCCTCGACCCTGACCGCAGCCTGCTTGTTCCTCGACACCTCCCGCGCCCGCGCCGCCGGCGGCGTTGGTTGCGGCGCGGCAGCCCGCGGTGGTTTCTTGCCTGGCTGCCGCCGCCAGCTGGCAAAGACCCCGTCCAGGCATGCCACCGACGTGCAGGCGTCCCGGCGCTCCCGCCAGGCGGCGATGTCGCTTCCTTGAATCGCGCCGGCGCGTAGCCGGCGCTGCTGGTCCGCGTGGATGCGCTCATGTTCGCGATGGAGCATCGCGTGATCGCAGATCAGGTCGGCGGCGTGTGGCACTGAATGCAGGCAGGACGTGCCGGCGGCGAGCGGATCGTCGCAGCGGGAAGGACGCAGCGTGGTCTTGCAGGCTATATCCGACGCCTGCGCACTGGCAGCCAGCAGAAGGCCGAACGCGATGCACGCAGCCAGCCGGCCCGAAAGCCTTGTCATCCTGTCGCCCGTGATGGTGGGGATCGTCCGGCGCTGAAGCGGGCGCCGATGGACTTCTATTCTGGAGCGGCGCCAGCAATCTACGGTTCGATAGCCCACAGAAGCGGGCGGCAAACTTTGGACGCGGTCTCCGATGCCTGGCTGAGGCCATAAATCCGGAAAGACGCGGATATACCTTTTTGCCTACCCCATCGTCCCCCGCGTGCGCAGGGGCGACATGCCAGCCCCCGTACGGCATTCTTCTGTCTGACAAAAACAAAAAGCGAAGGGGTCACCATGGGTCGCAGGAAGCAATCGAGCGTCTTCGAGGATCTGTATGGCATCGCCGCAGCACTGCCATGGTGGGCAGGCGTTGCGTTGGCCATCATTGCCTACGCGGTGCTGCACCGTTATGCGATTGCCGAAGTGCCGGTCAGTGCCGCGCCGGGGCAAATCGGCCAAATGGTCGTGACGCAGATGGTCAAGGCGCTATCGACGTACGGGCAGTACATCGTGCCGCTGTTGCTGCTGGCCGGCGCGCTGGCTTCGTGGCTGGGCCGCCGCAAGCGGCAAGGACTGGTGCGCAGCGCGGCGGCGAGCCAGTCTGGCGACGCCCTGCGCCAGATGAGCTGGCGCGATTTCGAGCGGCTGGTGGGAGAGGTGTTCCGGATGCGCGGTTACGCCGTGGCGGAAACCGGTGGCGGCGGTGCGGATGGGGGCATCGACCTGCGGCTCAGAAAAGGCAATGAGCTGGCGCTCGTGCAGTGCAAGCAATGGCGCGCCTACAAGGTGCCGGTCACGGTGGTACGGGAACTGTATGGCGTGATGGCTGCGCAGGGTGCGGCGCAAGGATTCGTTGTGACATCGGGGCAGTTCACCGCCGATGCGCGGGCCTTCGCGTCCGCGCGGAACATTGAGCTGATCGATGGCCAGGCACTCTCCGTGCTGGTCAGGCGCGCCCGCGCCGCAGCGCCGACGGGATCGGCCGCACAGCCTGCAGCCGCGAACGCGCCGACACGTGCCGCGGAGCCGCCAAAGCCAACTGAGATGTCGCCAGCCGCCGTGCCAGGTTGCCCGCGCTGCGGCAGTGCCATGATCCAACGCATCGCCAAACAAGGCGCGAACGCTGGCAATCCGTTTTGGGGCTGCGCCACGTTCCCCAAATGCCGCGGCGTGCGTGGCCTCTGACTCTCCCTGGTTCGTACCGCGGCAGCCTGCCGCTGTGCCCGCTTGTCAGTTCGCTACCAGGCTCACGACCCAACCCGCCACATAGAGCCCCAGCCCGAACACCGCATGCGTCACCAGGCTATGCACCCGTGCCACGTTTGGCCGCGGCGTGCGGCTCGCGGCGATGCCGGCACCCATCGCCGGCTGCATCAGCAGGAACGGTGCCGCCACACTGCCGATGCCGACGATCAACGCGGGTGCCAGCGTCGGATGACGTGCCCAGTCGAGTCCCCATAGCCCCAGCAGGATGGCCGCGAACACGATGCCGGTCAGGTAATGCGCGATCCAGCCGATCCCGCGCTCGCCGCGCACCGGCGGCGATGCGGCGATGGGATGGTGGCAAAGGCGTCCTCGCGGCAGCCATGCGAGCCAACGGCCTACGAGTCCATAGTCCAGCGCAGGGACGCCCAGCAGCCGCTTGCGCAGGATGGCCCAGGCGTCCATCACCAGCGTTGCGCCGGTGCCGATCACGACTGCATTGAGCAGGAGGGCCACCGCTGTATCAGGCATGGGCAGACTCGCCGGCGGTCAGTGATGAAGCCGCAGCGCGGGCGGTGATCATCCAGCAGGCAGCGGTGTAGCGCACAGTTGCGCCATGAACGTAAGGCTCGAATGCCGCGCGGACGGTTTCGATGACGCTGGCGCGTGTGCTTGCATCGGCCTCGCGCAGGGCCAGTCCGACGGGACCCAGGCGGGACAGGTAGTCCACCAGCGCAGGCTCCGGCAGCGTGCAGGCGAAGTCGATCGGCTCGACATCGATCCCGCCCCAGCCGCCCTCTTCCAGGATGGCCTGCACGCGCTGGCGGTCGCCGAAGGCGAACTGCCCCGGCGCCCCCGGCTGCCGCGGCGGCAGGTTGGACAGCAGCGGTGCGGCCGCTCGCTCGGCGGTGGTCATGAACGGATTCTCTGAGGCGCTGCGCCAGGCGATGCAGTGGAGCGTGGCATCCGGTGTTGCGGCCCGGCGCAGGTTGGCAAAGGCCCGCACCGGATCGCTGAAGAACATCACGCCCAGGCGCGACACGATGCTGTCGAAGCTTGCTGGCGCGAAGGCGTAGTCCTGCGCGTCGGCGCGAATAAAGCTGGCGGTCGAGCCGTTGTGTTGCGCGCGTGCCCGTGCAGCGGCGAGCATCGGCTCGGAAATATCGATGCCGGTGCATCTGCCTTGCGCGCCGAGCTTGCGCGCCAGCGCGATCGTAGTGCTGCCGGTGCCGCAGCCGACATCGAGCACATGCTGCGCGGAAGTCTTGCCCACCGTATCGACAAGCCGGCCTTCCAGCGGCCGGAGCATGTCGTCGAGCACCGCCTGCTCCGCGACCCAGGCATGGCCGGACGGGCCGTTCCACAGTGCGGCCTGGTCGCCGCCGTTGCTGCTGGTCTGCTGTTGCTCACCCATGGTCGTATCTCCTTGCACGCCGCCCTGGCATGGAAGCTACACTGTGCCAGTTCAAGTCGACTTGAGGTCAAGCGGTGACAAGCCTGGATATTGCGGAAGTGGCCCGGCAGGCTGGCGTGCCGGCCTCGACGCTGCGGTACTACGAGGAAAAGGGGCTGATCGCGTCCATCGGCCGGCGCGGGATGCGGCGCGTGTTCGATGCCGGCGTGCTGGAGCGGCTGGCGCTGATCGCACTGGGGCGTGCCGCCGGTTTCTCGCTGGATGACATCGCACGGATGTTCTCGCCACAGGGCCAGCCGAACATCGACCGGCAGGTGCTGGCGGCCAAGGCGGATGAGCTGGACCGGACCATCCGCAAGCTGACGGCGATGCGCGACGGACTGCGGCATGCGGCGGTTTGTCCGGCGCCAAGGCATATGGAGTGCCCGACGTTCCAGCGGATCCTGCGGGCGGCGGCGTCGGGGGCGATTGGTGGAAGGAAGCATGCCCACGGGCTTCCAATGGACTGACGTTCCGCCCTGAACAAGCGTTTCGAATGGCCCCTTTTTTGGTCTCTGCGGAGTCTGGCGGGGCCATTCTCCGCAGAATTTGCGGAGATTAGCTTAAGGATGGAGCCAATCTCACCCCAACCTGAACTGCCCCACCGCCCCCGCCAGGCTCCCGGCCTGCGTCTGCAGCGCCGCGGCAGCCGCCGTGGATTGCTCAACCAGCGCCGCATTCTGCTGCACCATCTGATCCAGCTGGCTCACCGCCATATTCACCTCTTGAATACCGCGGGTCTGTTCCATGGCTGCTTGAGTGATCTCGGAAATAATGCCGGTCACCCTGGAGACGTTGCTGACGATCTCGCTCATGGTGTCGCCGGCGCGGCGGACCTGGCCGGAGCCGGAGCTGACGCTGCCTACGGTGGATTCGATCAGGGTCTTGATCTCCTTGGCGGCCTGGGCGCTGCGCTGGGCCAGCGCGCGCACTTCGCCCGCCACCACGGCGAAGCCGCGGCCCTGGTCGCCGGCGCGGGCGGCTTCGACCGCGGCGTTGAGCGCCAGGATGTTGGTCTGGAAGGCGATGCCTTCGATCACGCCGATGATGTCGGAGACCCTGACCGAGGCGTTCTCGATCTGGCCCATGGTGGTGATGACTTCGCCGATCACGACGCCGCCGTCGGCGGCCACGCGCGAGGCCGCGGTGACGGATTCGTTGGCGTGCTGGGCCGAGCTGGCCGACTGGCTGACGGTGGCGGTGATTTCTTCCATCGAGGCCGCGGTCTGCTGCAGGCTGGCGGCGGCGGATTCGGTGCGGCGCGACAGGTCCGTGTTGCCGGCGGCGATCTCGTCGGAGGCGGCGCGCACCGATTCGCTGGCGTCGCGGATCTGGCGCATGATGGTGCAGAGCTTGTCGGCAAAGGTGTTGAAGGCGCGCGCGATCTGCGCGACTTCGTCGTTGCCGTCGGCGGGCAGGCGCTGGGTCAGGTCGCCGTCGCCGGAGCCGATGGCGTCCATGGCATCGCGCACGGTGGACAGGCCGCGCAACGACATCGTTGCCACGCCCCACACTACGGCGGCGGCCATGCCTGCGATCAGTACCATTGCGATCACCGATGCGATCAGCACTGAGCGCATGCCGGCGGTGGCCTCGGCCTTGTCCAGGGCGACGATGACCATCCAGTCGGTGCCGGGGATGGCGCGCGCGCCGAGCAGTTTGGCGCTGCCGCCGACTTCGACTTCCAGCGGCGTCTTTGCGCCGGCCAGTGCGGCGAGCTTGTCGGCGTTCAGCGCAGGCGCGAGTTCCGTCACCGGCTTGAGCGTGAGCTTGTCGTCGGTGTGGGCGACGATGTCGCCGTTCCTGGCCACCAGCATGCCGAAGCTTGCCGGCGTGGGGTGGATCGCCTTGACGTTGGCGATCACGCTGTCCATCGCCACATCGCCGGACACCACGGCCTTGACGCCGCCGTCGCGCACCACTGGCGCGGCAAATGCCACCACCAGCTTGCCGGTGCCGGCATCGACATAGGGCGGCGTGACCACGGGTTTGCCGGCCGTGGCAGCCTGCTGGTACCAGGGGCGGCCTGTCGGGTCGTAGCCGGGCGGGATGCCTTGCGGGTTGGAGAACTTCGCGGTCTTGTCGGCGTAGCCGACGTAGACGTTGGTGAAGCCGCCGGCGTCGGCAATCTGCCTGAGCGCAGCATCGGGTTCGGGCTGCAGCATGGCGTCCTGCAGCGACTGGATCATCTGGCTGTGCGAGGCCACCCAGTCGGCGATGGCGCTGGCGTGGCCGCTCTGCACTGCCGCGAGGCTACTGTCGATGGCGTCTTCGTTATAGCGGTTGGCGACGAACTGGTTCAGCGCCGTATTGATGGCGAGCGCGGCGATGACGATGGCCACGCACAGGGCCACGATCCGCGCACGGATGGTAGTGAACATCAGGGGAGATCCTTCGTAGGGAATCGTTTGGGGGCGTTTGTGTGTGGGATTTCCACCCCGCTGTATACGGAGCGGGTGCGCCCGACTTGAGGCCGACAGGAGAAACCCTGTCGAATGTGATCAGGTTGACGACACAACACGCCAAGTTGGTGCACGATAGTGCGCTTGCGCGGTTCGGGAATGCGCGCTGGTGGATCTGCATTCGTAACGCGAACACACGCAGGAGCGGGTGGGAGCGGGTTTCGGCCTGATCAAACGCCAAATCGGATGCGTTGCAATACAAGCGGCGTTGCAATGCAGCGATGATGTTGATACGGCGTTCATGGGCATGACGGCAGCCGCAGCAGAACGCTTGCCGCAGCGCATCCGACGGCGGCTTGGGCGGGATCACATATGTCGTCAAGCCTTTCTGATCAGTCATCAGACAAGCTAACGACTTTTTCACAACGTATTACAAAGACTTACAGCCGTTATGCGATCGGCAACATATCCTCCGATCAACTCACAAATAACCCAAACGGAGAGCCTACCGTGTCAGTCCTTTCCTTGACTTCCGCGCCGATGCGCGTGCTTGCTTTGAGCGGTGCCCTGGCGCTGGCCGCCTGCGGTGGTGGTGGCGATGATGGCGGCGGGCAGGGCACGCTCAAGGTCTCGATGACCGATGCGCCGGCCTGTGGCTTCAACAATGTCTTCGTGACCGTCAACAAGGTGCGCGTGCACAGCAGCGCCAGCGCCGAGACGAGCGCCGGGGGCTGGGTCGATATCGACGTCGTGCCCGCGCGCAAGATCGACCTGCTGTCGCTGACCAACGGCGTGATGACGGTGCTGGGCCAGGCCGCGCTGCCTGCCGGCAACTACCAGCAGGTGCGCCTGGTGCTCGATGCCAACCGTGGCGGCGGCGCCGGTGCGCTGGCCAACTCGGTGGTGCCCATCGGCGGCACTGAGCAGACGCTGGATACGCCTAGCGCGGTGCAGTCGGGCATCAAGATCAATCGGCCGTTCACCGTGGCAGCGGGTACGCTGACCGACCTGGTGCTGGACTTTGACGCGTGCAAGTCGGTGGTCACGCGCGGCAATGGCACCTTTGGCCTGAAGCCGGTGGTGACGGCGATCCCGATGACCGTCAGCGGTGAAGTGAACGGCGTGGTCAGCGGGGCACCGGGTGCGCGCGTCTATGCCGAGCGCAACGGCGTGGTGGTGAAGTCGACGGTGGCGGACGCCAACGGCAACTTCAAGCTGTCACCGATCGAGCAGAGCAGCACGGCCGGTCCAGTTGACGTGGTGGTGGTGCCGGGTTCTGCCAATGGCAAGGCGGCGGGCATCGTGCGCGCCGTGCCGGTGGTGGTGGGCACGCCCACGGCGATCTCGACCGCGGCGGCACCGATGTCGCTGCCGGCGTCGACCTATCGCCGGGTTTCGGGTTCGGTCACGCCGGTTTCGGCGGAAGCGACCCTGCGCGCGCTGCAACTGGTCAATGGCGGCAATTTCGAGATTGCGGCGACGGCCGCCGCCAGCGATACCGGCGCCTACAGCATGTTTGCCACCGAACCGGCGCTGCCGGTGGCCGCTCCGGTGATCGGCACCTACCAGGCCGCGCTGCCGATTCCGCTGCAGCCGGATGGCGCTGCCGCGGGCAAGTACAGCGTGCAGGCCACCAGCGCCACGGGTGCGGTGCAGACCCAGCCGGCGGACGTGAGCGCTGCCGACGCCCTGGTGAATTTCTCGTTCTGATTCCGGGGGACCGGGAACGGAGCCGGAAGGGGGCCTGGCCCTCTTCCGGCTTTTTTTGTTGGCCAGGGGCGTGTTTGCGCCGCCACCGCCTGGCGCAGTTTCCCGCTAGACTGCCAGTCTCGCGTTTCGGGAGATCGCGCTATGGCAGCACGCACCGCGGCGAAGGCCGCATCCAGGACTGCAGCAACCTCAGAGGCCACACCCAAGGCCAGGTCACGCAAAGCCGCCACGTCCACCGAGCCGGTGCGGGTTGGCATCGGTGGCTGGAATTTCGCCCCGTGGCGCGACAACTTCTATCCCGCCGGCCTGGCACAGGCGCGTGAGCTGGCCTATGCCAGCCGCCACCTCAGCGCGATCGAAATCAACAGCACGTACCACGGCACGCAGAAGCGCACCTCGTTCGCCAAATGGCGCGACGACACGCCGGATGATTTTGTGTTCGCGGTGAAGGCCTCGCGCTTTGCCACCAACCGGCGCGTGCTGGCCGAGTCCGGCGAATCGATCGAACGCTTCATCGACAGCGGCATTGCCGAGCTCGGCCGCAAGCTGGGGCCGGTGGTGTGGCAGTTCGCGCCCACCAAGCAGTTCGATGCGGAGGACTTCGAGGCCTTCCTGCAGCTGCTGCCGGATTCGGTGGAAGGCGTGAAGCTGCGCCACGTGCTGGAGGTGCGGCACGACAGCTTCCAGTCGCCGGACTACCTCAAGCTCGCGCGCAAGTACAAGGCCGCCACGGTCTTTACCGATTCGCCCAAGTTTCCGTCGATGGCGGATCTCACGGCAGACTTTGTCTATGCACGGCTGATGGCCAGCAGCGCGAAGCTGAAGGCCGGCTATGCGCCCAGGGACCTGGATGCGTGGGCTGCGCGGGTGCGCACGTGGGCGCAGGGCCACCAGCCGGACGACCTGCCGACGGTGGAAGACCGCAAGACCGCCGCGCGCAAGCGCGAAGTCTTTGTCTTCTTTATCAACGGCGCCAAGGAACGCGCGCCGGCCGCGGCGCAGGCGCTGCTGGAGCGGCTGGACTGGACGCCGCCGGCCGATGACTGACGGATCGACATCCCCGGATCGCTATAATCGCGCATGAACTCGACCCCCGCCCAGCCGCAAGCCGGCACCGCTTTTTCCAACCTGCCGCTGTCGCCCACCATGCTCGCCACGCTGGCGCAGCTTGGCTATGACGAAATGACGCCGATCCAGGCGGCCAGCCTGCCGATCACATTGGCAGGCCAGGACCTGGTGGCGCAGGCCAAGACCGGCAGCGGCAAGACCGCCGCCTTCGGGCTGGCGCTGCTGCACCGGCTCGATCCGCGCCGCTTCGATGTGCAGGCGATGGTGCTGTGCCCCACGCGCGAGCTGGCCGACCAGGTCACGCAGGAAATCCGCCGCCTGGCGCGCGCCGAAGAGAACATCAAGGTGCTGACACTGTGCGGCGGCTCGCCGATGCGGCCGCAGGTCGACAGCCTGATCCATGGCGCACATATCGTGGTGGGCACGCCCGGCCGCATCCTGGATCACATCGACCGCGGCAGCCTGGATCTGTCCGGCATCAACACGCTGGTGCTGGACGAGGCCGACCGCATGCTCGACATGGGCTTCTTCGACGACATCGCCTATGTGGCCAGCCGCTGCCCGAAGGACCGGCAGACGCTGCTGTTCTCGGCCACGTATCCGCCCGGCATCGACAAGCTCAGCCACCGTTTCCTGCGCAACCCGCAGTCGGTCAAGCTGGAGGCTACGCACGACAACACCACCATCCGCCAGCGCTTCTATGAGGTCGAGGAAGGCGAGCGCCTGAACACGGTGGGGCGCCTGCTGGACCACTTCCGCCCGGTCAGCACGCTGGCCTTCTGCAATACCAAGGCGCGCTGCCGCGAGCTGGTGGAACTGCTGCGCGCGCAGGGCTACCAGGCGCTGGCGCTGCACGGCGAACTGGAGCAGCGCGAGCGCGACCAGGTGCTGGTGCAGTTTGCCAACCGCAGCTGCTCGGTGCTGGTGGCAACCGACGTGGCCGCGCGCGGGCTGGATATCGCGCAGCTCGAGGCCGTGATCAATGTCGAGATCACGCCCGATCCTGAGGTGCACGTGCACCGCATCGGCCGCACCGGCCGCGCCGACCAGGAAGGCTGGGCCTTCAGCCTGGTCAGCATGGACGAGATGGGCCGCGTGGGCAACCTGGAACAGCACCACGGCGGCGAATTCGAATGGCAGCCGCTGGCCGACCTGAGGCCCGCCAGCAATGAACGCCTGCTGCCGCCGATGGTGACCTTGCAGATGCTGGGTGGCCGCAAGGAGAAGATCCGCCCCGGCGACATCCTGGGCGCACTGACCGGCGAGGCGGGCTTCACCAAGGAGCAGATCGGCAAGATCAATGTGCTGGAGATGTCGACCTATATCGCGGTGGAGCGCAGCATCGGGCGCGAGGCGGTGAAGCGGCTCAATGCCGGCAAGGTCAAGGGCAAGAAGGTGAAGGTGCGGATGCTGACGGAGTGAAAGACGGGCCCCATGCGGGGCCCGTTCTGCTTTTACCCCACGACCACCACGTACCCCTCCTGCGGCGCCCCGCTCCCCGCCGCCAGCCGCGCGATCCGTGCCTGCGCGGCTTCGAATCCCCGTTCCTCCACCAGCGCCAGCCAGCGCTTGGCCGGATCGCGCGCATGGTCGATAAAGCGGCGCTGCGCCGCGTTGAAGCGCCGGTTCACTTCCTGCGGTCCCCAGTCGGCATTGCGCTTGCGGATCTGCACCGGCGCGAAATAGAACTCGGGCCTGGGCCCGGGCAGGTGCAGGTTGCGCAGGAAGCCGGTGTTCTGCGTCGAGCCGACAAAGCAGTCGTACACCAGGCTGTCGCCAAAATGCGCATGCACGCGCGCGCGCAGCGACTCATCGCCGGAGAAGTCGACATAGAGCGTGGGCTCGTCCACCGGCACCGATGCCAGTTCGTCATAGGTGACGGTGCTGCCGTAGCAGCCGAGGTCTTCGACAAAGGCGCGGTTGCGGGCCGAGGTCAGCCCGGTCAGCGCGATGCCGTCGAGGTCGCGCAGGCAGAAGGCGGTGCCATAGGCCGTCTTGCTGGAGGCGCTGGACACCACCAGCCGCCGTGCGCCGAAGAAGCGGTTGTCTTCCAGGAAGTCGGCCAGCATGAACGAGGTGATGAACAGCGGCCGGTACAGCATCTGGTAGTGCTCCAGTTCCGGCGCGTAGGCGGCGTCGTTCTGCACGCGGGTGTACTGGTTGTAGGCCGAGGTCAGCTTTGCGCGGTGCGCCGCGGCATCGTAGAAGCCGCGCGCGGTGACGCGCCCGGGCTGCATGCGGAAATGGCTGGCGATGGGGAAGTAGCCGTAGAAGCGTTCGCCGGGGGCGATGCCGTCGACGCCGGAGGCCACCACATCGGCAAAGCCCCACACCGGCATATGGCCCCACTGCGGCTGGCCGGTGGGAAAGAAGTCCCAGTACTGCATGGCCTCGCCAAAGGCGGCATAGGTGATGTTGTTGGTGGTCAGGGCAAAGCGGTCCAGGCGCAGCAGCACTTCGCCGGGCGCGGCGCTGGCGGGTTCGTGCGCGGCTTCCAGCCGGCTTTCGTTTAGGGCATCCTTGCGGCTGAACAGCCGCGTGATGGCAAGG
Organism: Cupriavidus sp. FW305-27; assembly: GCF_058787995.1. NCBI lineage: Bacteria > Pseudomonadati > Pseudomonadota > Betaproteobacteria > Burkholderiales > Burkholderiaceae > Cupriavidus > Cupriavidus sp. FW305-27. The sequence goes on along the minus strand of NZ_JBYTAG010000072.1, from coordinate 14,236 downwards.
GTCGGTTCAGTTGCTGCCATGTCTTCTCCTGGTTCGCGGCCCGTCCGTCCGGCGTGCAATGTTCGCCATGACTTCCGTGAGGCCGATGCCAAGAATCTATCGCCGCGCCAACGCCGCCGGGTTCGGAAACGAAGCGCCCGCCGCCGGCGACCTGAAACGGCCCGCCACGCCGCGCAGCAAGCCGCTCAAGCGCCCTTCGCAGCAGCGCGCGCACTTCACCGTCAACGCCATCTACGACGCCTTTGTTCGGATCTGGTGCCGCGATGGCTGGGACGGCGTGACCACGCGCGCGGTGGCGCTGGAGGCAGGGTTCTCGGTGGGTACGCTGTACGAGTACTTTCCCAGCAAGGAAGCGCTGGCGTCGGGCTACGTGCGCCACACGGTCGAGACCATGCTGGCGCGCATCGACGCCGAGGTCACGCAACGGGCTGACGCCGACTGGCGCACGCGCGTGCGGCGGCTAGTGGCCATCGCTTGCGGTGCGGACGACGAGGCCACGGGCATCGTCTTCGATGCCGACATCATCGGGCTGGAGCCGCGCATCGCCGAGCCCAAGCACCACCGGCGCGTGTTCGAAGAGTTCTGCGAGGCCTGGCGCCGGGCGCTGTGCGCTTGCCCCGACTTGCCCACGGCCCCGGATGCCGCGAAGGTGCAGGCACTGGTGCTGGCGGTCTGGGGGGCGCGCCGCTATCGGCTGCTGCTGCAGGGCGCGGCGCTGCAGCCGGCGCAATGGGTGTCCGAAATGCAGGCGCTGTGCCTGGCGGCACTGGACGAAAAAGCGACCGATGCGCAACCTTGACCCGGCGGCTGCCATGCGGGCGTCACAACATTGCTTACAAAGATTCGCGTAAGTCACCCTGTAACGGCGCGCGTTACTTTGCTACTCTGATTGCATTGGCACCGCCAGCCGCATTGCATTGTCGACGGAAAAGGAGTTGGTGATGAAAACCGCACGCCAGGTTCTGGAGTCCAAGCCGAGTCAGGCCATTTACAGCGTCCCGCCCACGGCGACCGTCTATACCGCGCTGCAACTGATGGCGGAGAAAGGCATCGGCGCGCTGCTGGTGATCGAGCATGGCGAGATCCTGGGGATCCTGAGCGAGCGCGACTATGCGCGCAAGGTGATCCTGATGCAGCGCACCTCGCGCGAGACGCTGGTTCGCGACATCATGACCAATGCAGTGATCTACGTCGGCGCCAGCCAGACCACCGACGAATGCATGGCATTGATGACCCGACACCGGCTGCGCCACCTGCCAGTGATGGAAGGCGACGAGCTGATCGGCATGCTGTCGATCGGCGACCTGGTCAAGGACATCATCTCCGAGCAGCAGTTCATCATCGAGCAGCTCGAGCATTACATCACCGGGGGCGGGCGCTAGGCCTGTCGTGTTCGGGGGCTGGTCGCATTGCACGCACCCGCCCCGTCCACTCTCCCGCGCGCGGCCGCCGGCTAGCCCAGCGTGCCGAACCTCACCCCATGCGCCGCCAGGTAGCGGCGGTACGCGCCTGCCAGCTTGTCCGCCGGCTGGGGCACCTCCACGCCGGTGCGCAACGGCAGGCGGCGCGGCTGCTGCGACTCCACGATCGGCTTGTCCTGCAGGAAGATGGTGTCCTGGAATTCGCGCAGGCTGGCGTCGTCATCGTCTGTCACCAGTGACATCACGAACCACACGCGGCTCGATTCCTCGTCCCGCGGGCCGATAAACAGCGCGATGGCGCCGCGATGGTTGTCGCCAAGGTCGGGCACCTTGGTCAGGATCGCGGCGTAGGGCGCAACCACGCGGTATTCATACTCGACCATGGCTCCGCCGGCGGCGCTGGCGTGCGCGCGCGGCTGCCAGGCGCGGCAGCCGATGGTGCGCAGCGCGTCGGGCTTGCGCGCATCGCCGATGGCTTCCACTTCATAGGGCGGCACTTCGGTGTGCGCCGGGTCACCCAGGTAGCCGTCATGGACATAGCCGAAGTGCGCCATGTCGAGGAAGTTCTCCACCAGCCGTGGCGCCGAGGTGGCAACGTCGTAGGGGCCGCAGACCACGCGGCGGCATTCGGCGTCGTGGTACTCGGGGAAGGACGGCAGTTCGGGCACGGCCTCGGTGCCGTCGCCGCCAAGGCGTACCCATAACAGCCCGTAGCCCTCGCGCACCGCGTGCGTGGTGGCGCAGGCGCGCGGCGCAGGCACCAGTTCCGGGTGGGCGGGATAGCGCGTGCAGCGGCCGCCCGAGGCAAAGCGCCAGCCGTGATAGCCGCAATGCAGCAGGCCATCGTGCACGGCGCCCAGCGTGAAAGCGGCGCCGCGGTGCGGACAGCGGTCGTCCCAGGCGTGCCAGCCGTCGGCATTGCGCCACAGCACCAGCGCGCGGCCAAAGAGCCGGGCGGCGAAGGGGCCGTCGCCGTCGGCCTGTTCGATGGCCAGCACGGGGTGCCACTGGCCCAGTTCGGGCCCGGCCGCATCGGCGGCCTGACCTGCTTCGTGTCGTGGGGTCTCGGTCATGACGAAATCTTACCTTCGGTAGTGGCGATGTGATCTTGCATCGACCATCGTGCCTGATCCTTGTCACGCAGTGACGTGCCAGACATCTGGGTCACGAGCGCGATATTTGCTGGCCGCATATAATTATGCGTTCGCTGAATTAGGCCACCCGCGACGGCGTCACGCCCCCTATTGCGCGGTTCCCGGCCGATATTCCCTGCATTTGACGTAGCTTTCACCGCACATCGCTGCGGTCTCGTGCCTGTCCATGTCTTCACCCTCTTCTGCCGCATCCGCCCGGGACACCACGCCGGCCCTGCCCGCCCACGACCATCGCGCCGTGATGCGGGTGATCGGCGGCATCGTGCTGTGCATCCTGCTGGCCGCGCTCGACCAGACCGTGGTGATCCCGGCGGTGCCGGCGATCGCCAATGACCTGAACGGCTTCAGCCACCTGTCATGGATCGTGACGGCGTACCTGATCGTGTCGACGGTGACCACGCCGCTGTACGGCAAGCTGTCGGACAGCTTTGGCCGGCGGCGCCTGCTGATGGTGGCGATCACGCTGTTTATCGGCGCCTCGGTGGCATGCGCGCTGGCGCAGACGCTGGGTCAGCTGATCCTGTTCCGCGCGCTGCAGGGCGTGGGCGGCGGCGGGCTGATGTCGCTGGCGCAGGCAGCCATTGCCGATGTGGTGGCGCCGCGCCAGCGCGGGCGCTACCAGGGTTACCTGGCCACGGTGTGGGCGGTGGCGTCGATCGCCGGGCCGCTGGTGGGCGGCTGGGTCTCTGACCATATGTCGTGGCGCTGGCTGTTCTGGGTCAACGTACCGCTGGGCCTGCTGGCGATGTTCATGTGCTACCGCGGGCTGGCCATGCTGCCGCCGCGTGGCGGGCGTGCGCGCGTGGACTGGCTGGGGGCGCTGCTGCTGGCGGTGGCCATCGTCGCCTTCCTGCTGGCGATGAGCTGGGGCGGCGACGTCTACGACTGGCTCTCGCCAGAGCTGGGCGCCCTGCTCCTGGCCGCGGTGGCGGCCCTGGTCCTGCTGATCTGGCAGGAGCGCCGCGCCGCGGACCCGATGCTGCCGCCGCGCCTGTTTGCCAACCGGGCCTATGTGATGGGCGTGGCCGCCTCGGCGCTGGCCGCGCTCGATATCTTCCTGTGCATCTTCGCCCTGCCCCTGCACTTCCAGCTGGTCCGCGGCGCGGATGCATCGACCTCCGGCCTGCTGGTGATGCCGTTCCTGCTGGCCACCGTGGCGGGCAACTTTATCGTCGCGTGGCTGGCGCCGCGCGTGGGCCGCATGCGCGGCATCCTGAGCGCCGGCTATATCGCCGGCGCGCTGGGGCTGATCGCACTGGCGCTGGTGACGCCGGCGGTGCCGCTGGCGGTGGTGCTGGCGGCGATGACGCTGGCCGGCGTGGGCCTGGGCATGACCATGGTGGCCACGCTGATGAGCGTGCAGAACGCGCTGGAGCGCCGCGACACCGGCGCCGGCACGGGCGCGCTGCTGGTGCTGCGCTCGCTCGGCAGCGCGCTGGGCGGGGCGCTCGCCGGCACGCTGCTGACGCTGGAATTCCGCCATGCGCTGGCGGCGTCGGGGGTCACGCAGGCGCTGGACCTCGGTGCGCTGCGCCACGGCAGCGAGGCCTTTGCGCAGCTGTCGCCGTCTGTGCGCGCGGTGCTGGCGGGCGGCGTGGAGTCGGGCTTCCACCTGCTCTTTGCCGCGGGCGCGGCGGCGGCGGTGCTGGCGCTGCTGATCGTGCGCCGCATGCCGGACCTGGAGCTGCGCGGCAGCGTCACCGAACACGCGGCCACGCTGGCGATGGACTGACCGGCACGGCATCCGTCAGGCCGCCATCGGCGTAAACTACGCGTACCCGATACAGCGAGCCGACCACCGGAGCCCCGTCGCCATGATCCGTCGTCCCCTGCTTTCCAGCCTGGCTGCCGCCCTGACCCTGGCGGCGGCCAGCACCGTCCTGCTGCCGGCGCCCGTGCGCGCCGCCGACAAGCCCGCCGCGGCGCCTGCCGCGGGCGCCTGCCCCGCCTCGCTCAACTTCACCTTCCCGCGCCTGCAGGACGATGTGCCGCAGAACCTGTGCCAGTACGCCGGCAAGGTGGTGCTGGTGGTCAATACCGCCAGCTATTGCGGCTTCACGCCGCAGTACGAGGGCCTGGAGGCGCTGTACGCCAAGTACGGCGCGCGCGGGCTGGTGGTGCTGGGCTTCCCGTCCAATGACTTTTCGCAGGAGCCCGGCTCGCAGAAAGAGATCGCGGACTTCTGCTACAACACCTACGGCGTCAAGTTCCCGATGCTCGGCAAGTCGCATGTGCGCGGCAGCGATGCCAACCCGATGTACGCGCTGCTGGCAAAGCAAACCGGCACCACGCCCAAGTGGAATTTCTACAAGTACCTGATCGGCCGCGATGGCCAAGTGGTGGCCAGCTATGGCAGCCGCACCAGGCCGGACGACAAGGAACTGGTGGCGAAGATCGAATCGCTGCTCGGCGCGCAGCGCTGAGCGAGCGATTCCGCGCGCGGCCGGGTTCAGTCGCGCACCAGCCCTTCGGCCCGCATCGCTTCCTGCACCGCCGGCCGCGCCGCAACGCGCGACAGGTACTGCTGCAGCGCCGGGTAGTCGTTGAGCGGCAGCTTCAGGATGCGGGCCCAGCCGACGATGGTGAAGCAGTAAGCATCCGCCACCGTGAACGTGTCGCCCATCAGGTAATGGCGGGTTTGCAGGTGCTGGTCGAGTTCGGCAAAGCGCCGGTGCAGCCTGGCCTTGCACTCGTCCTGCGTGCTCTGCGCGGTTTCCTTGTGCCACAGCCACGGGCTGAAGACCTTGTGCAGTTCCGTTGAAACCAGCGTGATCCAGCCGGTGGCTTCCAGCCGCTCGCGCGTGCCGGCGGCGGGCAGCAGCGCGCGTTCGGGCACCAGGTCGGCGATGTATTGCAGCAGCGATGCCGCCTCGGTATGGCGCGAGCCGTCGTCGAGCTGCAGCAGCGGCACGTAGCCGCGCGGGTTGATGGTGTAGTAGTCGTCGGTGCCGTTTTCAGGCTCGGCCAGCTTGTGGCGGAGCAGGTCGACCTTGGCCAGCGTGACCGGCAGGCCGGCTTCGCGCAGGGCGATATGGACGGCCATCGAGCAGACGCCCGGAGTGTAGTAGAGCTTCATTGCGATCCTGTGGTGGTTGCCTGGCCGCCACGCCATGCGGCGGCCGTGCAGGCAGTCTAGGATCGCCCCCCTTATGCAGCAATGCGCGTCCTTGCGGACGCGCATTGCAGATTTGCACACGGCTAGATTGCGCTCAGTCGAGCAGCTTTGCCAGCGCCGGCGGCAGGCCGGCATTGGGCTTGCGCGGCGGCCGCGCGAAGCTGCCCTGCGTGGCGCTGCCGGCGCGCAGGGCCACCAGCGATTCGCAATGCCGCACCGCGCTCGACACGCCATCCACCACCGGCACCGGGATGCGCCCTTGCAGCGAGCGCGCCAGTCCCGCCAGCGGCGCGCCGGCGACGATGATCACGTCGGCACCGTCCTGCTCGATGGCCTGCAGGGCCAGTTGCTCCAGCCGCGCGGCATGGTCTTCCTGCACGCTGCCGATATCGCGCAGCGGCTCCTGCAGCGAGCGCACGCTGGCCAGCCGCGACGACAGGCCGTTGGCCGCCACGCATTCGCGGTACCACGCCTGGATGCGGTGCGAGATCGCGATGATGGAGAAGCGCTGCCCCAGCAGGCAGGCGCTGGCCAGCGCGGCTTCGGTCATGCCGACGACCGGGACGTCGAACAGCTCTTTCAGGCCGGCCAGGCCGGGGTCGCCGAACGCGGCGACCACCAGGCCGTCGAACTGGCCGGCGTGTTCCGCGGCGGCGCAGGCGGTGGCATAGCCGCCGACCAATGCTTCGAAGCGAGTTTCGATGTAGGCCACGCCGAACTGGGCGGTGGCCATCTTCAGCGTGGTGGTGGAGGCGGCAGTGCGGCGCGCCTCGGCTTCGATCAGCGCGGTGACGGATTCGCTGATATTGGGATTGACGATCAGGAGTTGCATTGGGAGATAGTGTTTGTCGAACAGCGAAAACAGCAAACCTGCACAGCTCTTCAGTCTTCAGGTCCGCAGGTCATCAACCAAGCATCGGCGCGCCCGCCGGCAGGAACTGCCCGCGTCCGGCCTGGGGTTCCTGGTACTGGCCATCGCGCACCAGCATCTCGCCGCGCGAGAAGCAATGCACTGGCCAGCCGGTCACTTCGATGCCTTCGTACGGCGTGTAGTCCACCGCGTGGTGCAGCGCGCTGTTGCGGATCTGCACGCGCTGGTTCGGGTCCCACAGCACGATGTCCGCATCCGCGCCGATGGCGATGGTGCCCTTGCGCGGATACAGGCCATACAGCCGTGCCGGCCGCCATGAGGTCAGCTCGACGAACTGGTGCAGCGACAGCTTGCCGCGCGCCACGCCGTCGAACAGCAGCGGCAGGCGCGTCTCGATGCCCGGCACGCCGTTGGGGATGTGCTCGAACGAAGGCCGCTCGCCGCCCGGCTGCTTGCCTTGCGGGTCGTCATAGCGGAACGGTGCATGGTCTGACGAGAACACGCTGAACACGCCATTGGTCAGCGCGCGCCAGACCGCGGCCTGGTTCTCGGGGTCGCGCGGCGGCGGGCTGCACACGCACTTGGCGCCTTCGTAGCCGTCGTCGCCGGGCAAGGCCATGTCGTCGGCGGTCAGGTACAGGTACTGCGGGCAGGTCTCGGCCAGGATCTGCAGCCCCCTGCCCTGTGCCCAGCGGATCTGCTCGATCGCTTCCTTGCCCGAGACATGCACGATCAGGATCGGCACGTCGACCAGTTCGGCAAAGGTGATGGCGCGGTGCGTGGCCTCGCGCTCCACTGCGGCGGGACGTGCCAGGCCGTGGAAGCGCGGTGCGATGCGCCCTTCCCCGACCAGCTTGTCGGTCAGCCACGAGATGCAGTCGGCGTTCTCGGCATGCACCATCACCAGCGCGCCGCTCTGCTTGGCGACGTCCAGCACCGACAGCATCTCGCGGTCGGACAGCTTCAGGTCGTCATAGGTCATGTAGACCTTGAACGAGCTGTAGCCCTTGCGGATCAGCGCCGGCAGTTCATCGGCCAGCACTGCCGGCGTGGGGTCTGCCACGATCAGGTGGAAGGCGTAGTCGATCACCGCGCGGCCTTCAGCGCGGCGATGGTAGTCCGCCACGGCAGCCTTGAGCGAAGCGCCCTTCTCCTGCGCGGCAAACGGGATCACGGTGGTGGTGCCGCCGCACACCGCGGCGCGCGTGCCGGTGAAGAAGTCGTCGGCCATGCGCAGGCCGTCGGGCATGGGCTGGTCGAGGTGGCAATGGCCATCGACGCCGCCGGGCAGCGCCAGCAGGCCATCGGCATCGATCTCGCGCGCGCCTTGCGGCAGCGCGTGGCCGAGCGCGACGATCTGCCCGTTGCGCACGCCGATATCGCAGCGGAAGCGGTCGGACGCAGTGACCACGTCCGCGCGCCGGATCACCAGGTCAAGGCTGTCGTGAGCGGACATCGGCTTACTCCACTTCGCGGAACAGGCGGCCCCAGCCGCGCAGCTCGCGCGTGTCCACGCCGCACAGGCGCAGCGACTTCCACACCACGGTGGAGATGGTGTCGTACAGCGGAATGCCGGTTTCGGCTTCAAGTTCTTCGGCCAGGTGCGCGGCGCGCAGGTTGGTGCAGAAGGTGGTGATGGCCTGCGGCTGGTGCTGGGCCAGGCCGCGCACCATCTCGCGGATGGTGTCTTCCTCGACCTCGGCGAAGCTGTAGTTCACATGCAGGTCCAGGTGGCTCTCCGCCACGCAGTGAAAGCCGCTGCGCTCGTAGTTGGCGATGATGCGCTGCTGCACGTCGTCCAGGTACGGCGTGGCCAGGCCGAAGTTGCGCGCGCCGGTCTTTTCCAGGATCTCGTTGAGCGCAAGCACCGAGGTGGTGGCCGGGATGCCGGTGGCTTCGGTGATCTGCTGGCACAGCGCCTCATCCTTGTCGAAGCCGAGCCAGCCGGAAGACGTGCCGTTCCAGGCGATGACATCGACGCGGGCATCGGCCAGCAGGCTGGCGGCGGCCAGGATCTTGTCCAGGTTGAACTGGCCCAGGGCCTGGTCGCGCAGCGAGATCTCGGTCACGGTGAAGCGTGAGAAATGCGCGCTGACGTTGGGCAGGCCGGCTACCATCGCGCTGGTGATGGGTTCGAGCGCAGTGTTGGAAGACGGCGTCAGCATGCCGAGGCGGATTTGCTTGGTCATTTTGCTTTTTGTCTCAGGAGTGGTTGCGAGGGCCGGGACATTGCCGGCCCTTTCGCGGGTTTTTCGGAGTTCGGTGATCCGACGGGTCTTCAGACCGGGATCTTGGTCTCGTAGTCGATGGCGGTGGAAGCCAGCAGCAGGCCGACGCCAGCCGCGGCGAAGAACATCAGCGCCAGGAAGTACGAGCCGGTGAACTGCACGATCATGCCGACGATGATGGGCACCGTGATGCCACCGATATTGCCGCCCAGGTTCATCACGCCGCCCAGGAAGCCGATCTTGTTGCGGGTGCCGAGCATCGACGGAACGCACCAGAACAGGCCGCACCAGCGCAGGAAGAACAGCGTCGACGACAGCAGCACGACCACCACGATCGGGTCGGTGACGTAGGCCACCGAGAAGATCGAGACCGTGGCCACCACCGCGGCAATGCCGAACAGCGTGCGCATCACCACATTGGGCCGGCCGCCGGCTTCCTTCCACTTGTCGGCGATCCAGCCGCCGATCAGTTCGCCCACGAAGCCGCTGAAGAAGATGATGAAGCTGGCGCCGCCCATCTGCTTGATGTCGAAGCCGTGCACCTTGTTCAGGTAGTTGGGCATCCAGGTCAGCAGGCCGTAGAACACGGTGTTGAAGCACATCCAGCCGATCGCCATGCACCATACCGAGCGGTACTTGAAGAAGTCCAGCGAACGGCCCGACAGGTTGGCCGGCTCGGCGCGGTGTTCATTGGCCTGGGCTTCCTCGATGTAGCGGGCTTCCAGTTCGTTCACGCCGCGGTGCTCGCGCGGGGAGTTGCGCACGTAGTACCAGGCCAGCACGCCGGCCAGCACGGTGCCGACGCCGGCAACGATAAAGGCCAGGCGCCACGAACCCAGCGTGGCGATCAGCCACGTGATGATGATGGCGCCGAGCGCGGCGCCCAGCGGCGCGCCGCCGTCAAGCAGGGTGGCGCCGCGGCCGCGTTCGTTCTGGGTCATCCAGATCGCGTTGAGCTTGCCGCCGGCCGGGTAGATCGGCGCCTCGGCCGCGCCCAGGCCGAGCCGGGTCAGCAGCAGCGCGGTGGCGTTGGTGGTGAAGGCTGCCACGGCCTGGGCAATGCCCCAGAACACGGTGGCGCAGGCGATCACGATGCGCGGCTTGTACTTGTCGGCCAGCATGCCGCCCGGCACCTGCATCAGCGCATAGGTCCAGAAGAACGAGCTGAGGATCAGGCCCTGCATGGTGGGGCTGAGGTCGAACTCCTTGGCGATCAGCGGCATCGCCACTGACAGTGAGGCGCGATCGATGTAGTTGATCGCGATGAGGAACAGCATCATCAAAAAAATCTTCCAGCGAACGGAGGTCTTGGCCTCCGTGACCACTGTCGCCCGGCTTGTCGTCTGCATGACGGCGTCTCCTGTTTTAGTCCTTGGGTGAGGCAGTTCTGTTGGCGTTTTGCGCAACAGGCCGGAGTATAGGATACGTAATCTGTAATTACAACGCGTGTAAGTCATTGATTTTGCGATGTTGCGCATGCACAATTTTGGTATGTGGTAGCCTTGTCGTGGTGCATTTCCCCAATCTGGTGACGTCTGTGACACAAACGCTTTCCCAAACCACGCGCCTGCGCACGCTCGGCATGTCGGCCGAAATCGCCGCCCGGCTGCGCACCATGATCGAAGAGGGCGAACTGCCGCCCGGCGCGAGGATCGATGAACGGGCCTTCTGCGAGACCTTCGATGTCTCCAAGACGCCGCTGCGCGAGGCGCTGAAGGTGCTGGTGTCCGAGGGGCTGGTGCTGCACCGGCAGTACATCGGCTATCGCGTGGCGCCGCTGGACCTGGAGGAGCTGCGCGCCACCTTCGAGACCCTGCACGGGCTCGAGGCGCTGGCGGGTGAACTGGCCGCACAGCGCCTGGGTGCGGCCGCCATGGCCAAGCTGGAGCGGCGCCACCAGGCCATGATCGATGCGCATGCGGCGGGCCGGCGCACCGACTATTTCCGCATCAACCAGGAAATCCACCAGCTGATCATCGACGGCGCCGCCAATCCGGTGCTGGCCGGCGTCTATGCCACGCTGATGAGCAAGGTGCACCGCGCGCGCGGTGCAGCCAATGCCGATACCATCCGCTGGCAGGAGTCGCATGAGGAACACGAGGCCATCATGGCCGCGCTGCGCGAGCCCGGCCGGCCGCGCCTGGCGCAGGTGCTGCGCGCCCACTCCGAGAACACCGCCAGGGAAGTCCTGAGCGTGGTGGCGCAGACCCTGGCCGAGGCCGGCGCAACCGGCGCAATCGGCGCCACCCTCAAGAAGTCCGCCTGAACAACCCCTGAAGATAACGACGACGATGAAACTGGTTCGAGTAGGCAACCCCGGCGCCGAGCGCCCGGGCATGATCGATGCGCAAGGCCGCGTGCGCGACCTGTCCGGCGTGGTGGCCGATATCGGCGCGTTGCAGCTGGCGCCGGCGGCGCTGGCGCGGCTGGCGCAGGTGGACCCCGCGTCGCTCCCGGTGATCGAGGGCGCACGCTTTGGCGTGCCCTGGAGCGGCGTCGGCAAGATCGTGGCGATCGGCCTGAACTATGCCGACCACGCCGCCGAGGCCGGCATGCCGCTGCCGGCCGAGCCGATCGTGTTCCTGAAGGCCAACAGCTCGCTGAATGGTCCCAACGACGTGGTGATGCTGCCGCTCGGCTCGGAAAAGACCGACTGGGAAGTGGAGCTGGGCGTGGTCATCGGCAGCACCGCGCGCAATGTCTCGCGCGAAGCGGCGCTGAACCACGTGGCCGGCTACTGCGTGGTCAATGACGTGTCCGAGCGCGAGTTCCAGATCGAGCGCGGCGGCACCTGGGACAAGGGCAAAGGCTGCGACACCTTCTGCCCGGCCGGCCCGTGGCTGGTGACGCGCGACGAAGTGCAGGACCCGCAGGCGCTGGGCCTGTGGCTGGAGGTCAACGGCGAGCGCGTGCAGAAGGGCAGCACCGCCACCATGGTCTTCGACGTGGCCACCGTGGTCAGCTATGTCAGCCGCTTCATGACGCTGCTGCCGGGCGACCTGATCGCGACCGGCACGCCGCCGGGCGTGGGCATGGGTTTCAAGCCGCCGCGCTTCCTGAAGGCCGGCGACACCATGCGCCTGGGCGTGGACGGGCTGGGCGAGCAGACGCAGCAGGTGGTGCCCTACGGCGAACTCTGAGGGCAGGGCAGTGGCATCGCGTCACCCTTCGGGGTGACCCATGCCGGCAGCACTGCCGCGGGCTAATACGCGGTCCGCAATGGTTCCCCATCGATACGCTTTTACACAAAGCGTTTGGTTTCCATACAAAGCGTACGATTAGGGCAACAGTTCCGGTGCTGAAACGGGCCCGATTACATGGTTTTACAGGAATTCGCACGCTTGGCGTTTCGCTCGCGTTTTCTGCGTGAAATACTGGTTGTACAGGTTTCGCCAGAGAGCAAAACACCATGTCTGAGCACGCCCCCGAAATCGAGTCCTATCTCGGCACCACCCTCACGGCGTCCCCCACGTCACCACTCAAGCACCGGTACTGCGCGCTGGCCGACACCCTGGACAGCCGCGCCGAACTTGAAGTCATCCGGCGCAATATCCACCAGCATCCCGAACTCGCCTTCGACGAGGTCCGCACTTCGGGCCTGGTCGCCAGCCTGCTGGAGACGTGGGGCTATACGGTCACGCGCGGCGTGGGCGGCACCGGGGTGGTGGGCACCTTGCGCTGCGGTGACAGCGGGCACAGCGTGGGCATCCGCGCCGACATGGACGCCTTGCCGATCCACGAACGCACCGCACTGCCGTACGCCAGCGTCAATGCCGGCCGCATGCACGCCTGCGGCCACGACGGCCATACCGCGATCCTGCTCGGCGCGGCAAAGCAGCTGGCGCGCACGCGCAACTTTGACGGCACCGTGCACCTGATCTTCCAGCCGGCCGAGGAAATCGGCGCGGGCGGCGGCGCCGAGCGCATGCTGGCCGACGGGCTGTTCGAGCGTTTTCCCTGCGATGCGATCTTCGGGCTGCACAACCATCCGGGCGTGGAGCAGGGCACCTTCCTGTTCCGCTCGGGCCCCTTCATGGCGGCATGCGACACGGTCACCATCACCATCCGCGGCAAGGGCGGCCACGCCGCGCGCCCGCACCAGTCGGTCGACCCGATCCTGGTGGCAGGCAGCCTGGTGATGGCGCTGCAGTCGGTGGTCGCGCGCTATGTCGACCCGAACGAGACCGCGGTGGTGACGATCGGCACGCTGCACGCCGGCCACGCGCCCAATGTGATCCCGGACAATGCGCGCATGGAGATCAGCGTGCGCTCGTTCAACCCCGAGGTGCGCGCATCGGTGGAGAACCGCATCCGCCAGCTGGCCACGTCGCACGCCGAAGGCTACGGCGCGGTGGCCGAGGTCGACTATGTGCGCGGCTACCCGGTGCTGGTCAACAGCGAGCGCGAGACCGAGTTCGCGCGCCAGGTGGCCGAGGAGCTGGTCGGTGCCGGCAAGGTGGTGGACCAGGCCGCGCGCATCGCCGGCAGCGAGGACTTTGCCTACTTCCTGCAGCAGCGCCCGGGCTGCTTCGTGCGGCTGGGCAACGGCGCCAACCAGCCGCTGCTGCACAACGCCGGCTACGACTTCAACGACGAGAACCTGACCGTCGGCGCGGCCTACTGGACGCGGCTGGTGGAGCGATACCTCGCGAGCTGACCGCCATGGCGCCCCCGCTCAGCGGAAGAACGCGCTTGGCGGCACGCCGAACTGCCGCCTGAACATGGTCGCAAACGCGCTCGGGCTGTCATAGCCCAGGTCCAGCGCCACATCCACCACCTTGCTGCCGGCGGCCAGCTTCTCGAGCGCCGCCAGCAGGCGCGCCTGCTGGCGCCATTGCCCGAAGGTCATCCCGGTTTCGCGCGCAAAGCGGCGCTGGATGGTCTTGGGGTCCAGCCCCAGCCGTGAACCCCAGTCCGCCAGCGTCAGCGCCGTATCGGGCGCGCCGGTGATGGCATCGCAGATCTGCCGCAGGCTGTCATCGGCCGGGCGCGGCAGGTGCAGCGGCAGCGACGGCACCAGCATCACTTCATCGAGCAGCAGCCGCATCAGCCGCGCGCCGCGCGTGCCGGGAGCGTAGGGCAGGGGTATGTCGATTGCCGCCAGGATCAGCTCGCGCAGCAGCGCGGAGATGCCCAGCACGGTGCAGCGCTGCGGCAGGTCGGGCGCGGCATCGGGGCGGATATAGGCGGTGCGCATCTGCACCCGGCCGACCATGCGGATCCAGTGCGTGGTGCCGCCCGGCATCCACATGCCGCGCGTGGGCGGCACGATCCACTGGCCTTCGGTGGTGGCCACCACCATCACTCCGTGCACCGCGTGGATCAGCTGCGCGTGCGGATGCTGGTGCGGGTTGGTCACGTGGCCGGGCAGGTAGTCGGCGGCCATGGCGGTGACGGGCAGGGGGCTGCGGTCGAAGCGGACGTAGGGCGGGGGATCGGCGTAGGTG
>NZ_JBYTAG010000071.1:0-35980 GCF_058787995.1 Cupriavidus sp. FW305-27 | reverse complement strand
GCGGGCAACAGGGTGGGCAACAAGGCGGACAACGCCAGCCGTAAGTAAGCCGCGCCAGCCACGATAACAGGCAGCTTTCCGGGTATGTGCGGCCGCAACATGCGGTGCGGCCGCAGGGGCATACGCCGGAGATTGACAGGCCGGGACTCCCGCAAGGGGGCTCCGGCCCTTTTTGCGGCAACCGCCGCGGCATGACCCCGCGCACATCGCCCCGCATCCCGTGTATGCTGGCCCTGACTTCCCCATTCAGGCACCGGCCTTGTCCAGCTTTACCGACCCCGCCGCCGGCCGCTCTGCGCAGCCACGACGCGGCCCGCTGAACCATCTCTCCACCAGGCTGCGTGAGCGCGCCGGCGCGCACGTGCGCGCGCTGACCCGCAGCAATTCCGGCGTGACCCTCGACTACGACAACCCGCCGGGCGATCCCGGTCTGTTCGGGCCCGACGCGGTCTGCTGGCGCGTGCATGCCGACTTTCCGGCAATGCTCGCGGGCGGCGTCAGTGCGCTGCTGCTGCAGACACTGCATCCACTGGCACTGGCCGGGGTCTGGGACCACTCCAGCTTTCGCACCGACATGCAGGGGCGCCTGGGGCGCACCGCGCAGTTCATCGCCGGCACCACCTACGGCAGCCGTGCCGATGCCATGGCGCTGATCGGGCGCGTACGGCGCATCCATGCCGGCGTGGTCGGCGTGGCCCCGGACGGGCGGCACTATGCCGCCTCCGACCCGGCGTTGCTGACGTGGGTGCACGTGGCCGAGGTCTCAAGCTTCCTGGCTGGCTACCTGCGCTATGTCGGACCACTGAGCGGCACCGAGCAGGATCGCTACTACGACGAGGTTGCGCGCATCGCCCAGATGCTGGGCGCGGCCGACGTGCCGCGCTCGCGCGCCGAAGTCACGGCCTACCTGGAGGCCATGCGGCCTGCGCTGCTGGCTAGCGAACGCACCAGCGAAGTGGTGCGGCTGGTGCGGAAGATGCCGGTGGCCAACCCGCTGCTGCAGCCGGCGGTGCGGATCATGGCCGACGCGGGCATCGCATTGCTGCCGCCGTGGGCACGGCAACAGCTCGATCTGGACGGCCCTTCGATACGGCGCCCGGCAGCACTCGCGGGCATGCATGTGCTGGCACCGACGCTGCGCTGGGTGCTGGGCGCCGGCCTGGCAGCGCGCGCACGGCGGCGCGTGGCCCGCGGCACCGCCACGATGGCAGGCTAAGGGCCGCGCCGGCTATCGGCGTTCAGCTGAACTTCTTGAACGGAAATGAGAATTGGCGGCAAAAATCCTCCCATTTCGGAGGATTGCGCGGCGCGAAAGTGGCGTTAAATCTGCCTGGGCAGTCCGAACGGCCGGTCGGTTTTTACTAACCGCACCAGCCACAGCGCCACAGAGCGCGATTCAAACGACGCAGGCAAAAAAAGAAGCCTACGCGCGGGGTGCTCGTAGGCTTTTCAGGACTGCTCGAGCTGAAAAGCTCTTGCCAAGAATATAAACGCGCTTACATGAGGTGTAAATCCCGTTTCTATCAGGGGATTCCCTTACGACGATATGAGATTATTTGCGCACTTTTGATTGTTCTTAGCCCTGACGCTACATCAGGGCACTTTTCATATGGGCTGGCAATTTCATCGCGAGCCCGGTCCAACCGGCCTGTCGCCCCGCCGCCCTAGCCGCGGCATGCGGCAGCGCACAATGCTGTACAATATCACGGCCTCGAGAGCAACACATTTTATAGAGCGGCGACTCTAGATCCGAATTGACACACGGTTCGTCAACGCTTGTAGAACTTTGTTACTCTCAGCCCTGAATTATTCCCCTTCTCTTCTGGCAGCGCCAACCGCCGGCACACGCGCCGTTACCGAGAGCGGATGTTTCTCGTGCCGCCCTGGCCGTGGCGCACCCCAAGCCATTAGCCGCCAGAACCCTTGCGGGCTCTTCCGGAGTCGTTGTGAAGAAGAAGGAAACCCGGCCCAAGTCACGCAGCCGGAGACAATTGCAACACCAGCAATTTGCGGCATACAGGACCAGCCAGGCCCCGGTGATCGTCCACCTGGCCACCGGCGCCCGGCTGCAGGGCCTTGTCTTGGCGTCAGACGACTACGTGGTGCTGCTTGGCCGGCAGCCGGACGACATCCGGCCCACGGTGGTCTACAAGCGGGCGATCTGCCTGGTTACGCTGGCCAATGCGCCGGACGCGCCGGTGGTGGCGCCGGCCCCGGCGCCGGAGCCGGACTTCCTGCCGATCTACATCCCCCGCACCAGCAAGCGCCGCTAGGCCAACGCCCGCCCCACGCGCCTTCCTGCCCTGCCGCGCGGCGCCTCAGCCCGCCCTGCCGGTACCCCGCGAAACTATCGCGGAGATCACTCTAAACCTTTCTCTTGCCCGGTCGATAACCCAAGCAACGGAGGCACTCTACGCCCTGCAAAGCAGGCCGCCAACGTTACGGCACTAGCCGGAATGCCCAAAACTTTGCATATAGGAGTCGTACCATGGCGCAAGTCATTAACACCAATTCGTTGTCTCTGATGACTCAGAACAACATGAACACGTCGCAATCGTCGCTGAACACGGCGATCCAGCGCCTGTCGTCGGGCCTGCGCATCAACAGCGCCAAGGACGACGCCGCCGGCCAGGCCATCGCCAACCGCTTTACCTCGAACATCCGCGGCCTGACGCAAGCCCAGCGCAACGCCAACGACGGCATCTCGCTGGCACAAACGACGGAAGGCGCGCTGACCGAAGTCAACAACAACCTGCAACGTATTCGTGAACTGTCGGTCCAGGCGGCCACGGGTTCGAACTCCTCGTCCGACCTGAAGTCGATTCAGGATGAAATCAACCAGCGCCTGTCTGAAATCGACCGTACGTCGCAACAGACCGACTTCAACGGCGTCAAGGTTCTGGCCGGCAGCAACAAGCTGTCCGTCCAGGTTGGCGCCAACGACGGCGAGACCATCTCCATCGATCTGAAGCAGATCGACAGGACCACGCTGGGCCTGAGCGGCTTCTCGGTGGCCAAGAACTCGCTGGACGTCGGCCCGAAGATCACCACGATCAACGCTGCCGCTGGTACCGGTTCGTTCAACGTGAGCTTCGCTGCGGGCGACGTCACCAAGATCAACGCCGCAACCGGCAAGACCTTCGCCGCAGCGGACCTCGAACTGCACGAAGTCAAGACGGCTGCCGGCGCGAACTCTGGCCAGTTCGTCGTGAAGGCTGGTGACGACTACTTTGCTGCTTCGGTTGATCGTGCCACCGGCGCCGTGAAGCTCAACGAAGCTGATGTCGCATTCGACGACACCGCCAATGGCATCGCCGGCCCCGTCACTCTGCAAGACCAGGTAGTGCGTGTTGCCAACGATGCTGCAGGCGTAGCCACGGGCTACGTCACCGTCCAGGGCAAGAACTACGTCGCTGCCGGCACCCTGGCCGACGGCGGTGCCGCCGGCACCCTCAACGTGGCCGTTGGCACGATCTCCCTGAGCGGCGCCACCCCCACAGCCGAATTCACGGGCGTTCCCACCGGCAACGCACTGAAGAAGATCGACGCCGCGCTGAAGCAAGTCGACGACCTGCGCAGCTCGCTGGGTGCCGTCCAGAACCGTTTTGACTCCGTCATCTCGAACCTGGGCACCACCGTGACCAACCTGTCCTCGTCGCGCTCGCGCATCCAGGACGCCGACTACGCAACGGAAGTGTCGAACATGACCCGCGCGAACATCCTGCAACAGGCTGGTACGTCGGTCCTGGCGCAAGCCAACCAGACCACCCAAGGCGTGCTGTCGCTGCTGCGTTAATCGCATCGGCGAATGGCGCAGGAAGGCTGGGCCGCAAGGCCCGGCCTTTTTGCCCGAGGAGCATTTCGCAGGCAGCCCGACTGCCTGCAAAGCGTTTCTCCTGGAACTGAACCCTGCCAACCCGGACGGAGTATTCGATGGCGCCTCCCCCGACAGTGAACCCCTTTACCGTGCGGATGCCAGCCGAAGGCTTAGCCGTTGCCATGCCATCTGGCGGCGCCACCACCATGGCCAGCCATGCTACGCAGCGACAGGATCGTGCCGTGGCCAGCGACCACACAGAAGCCGCACAGGGATTGGAAACCAGCGCCGCCATCGGCGAGCTGGTCGACGCGCTCAAGACCACCACCATCGGCCTGCGCTTCGAGATCGACGATACCACGCACCGCGTCATCACCAAGGTGATCGACAAGGAAACCGGCGACCTGATCCGGCAGATGCCCACCGAAGAGGTGCTGCGCATTGCCCGCGCCATCGACAAGCTGCAGGGGTTGTTCATCAACCACGCGGCCTGAGCCCTGAATATCAGTTGAAGACGAGACAATAATATGGCAACGATCTCCTCCATCGGCATCGGTTCCAACCTGCAACTGAGCGACCTGCTGGACCAGCTGCAGAAGGCCGAGCAGGCACCGCTTGACGCCATCAATGCGCAGGCCAAGAGCTACCAGACCAAGTTGTCGGCCTACAGTCAGGTGCAGAGCGTGCTGGACGCCTACCAGGGCGCGGCGAAGAAGCTGTCCGATGCTGCCACCTTCGGCGCAGTAAAGGCCAGCATCGGCACCACGGACGTGATGAACGTCACCACCGCTGCCAACGCCGTGCCTGGCAGCTACAGCATTACTGTCAACACGCTGGCCACCGCGCAGTCGCTGGTGAGCAGCAACGTTGCCGACCAGAAGGCCGCGATCGGTGGCGGCGAGCTCGTGTTCGACTTCGGCGAAGCGCTGGCCACCGGTGGCGCCGCCACTAGCACCAAGAAGGTCACCATCCCCGCGGATTCTTCGCTCGAAGGAATGCGCGATGCCATCAACAAGGCCAGCATCGGCGTGACGGCCAGCATCGTCAATGACGGCAGCGCCAGCCCTTACCGCCTGGTATTGACGTCGGACAAGACCGGAACGCAAGCCACCATGCGGGTGTCGTCGACCGATGCGGCACTGAACAACGTGGTTGCGTTCGACCCGGCCGCGGCGCCCGCCGCCAACAAGATGGAACAGAAGGTGCCGCCTGCCAATGCGACGCTGACGATCAACGGCATCGACGTGGTCAGCCAGAGCAATTCAGTGGTGGACGCAGCGCAGGGCGTGACCATGAACCTTGTCAAGCCAGGCACGACATCGCTGGTGGTGACCCGCGACAACGTCGCAATCAAGGCCGCCGTCCAGGCTTTTGTCACCGCCTACAACAACATTCAGAGTTCCGCCAAGTCGCTGACGGCATTCGATACGAAGGCCGGTACGTCCGCGGCATTGACCGGCGACGGCACGCTGCGCTCGATCCAGTCCAGCCTGCGTTCAATGCTGGGCGGTGCCATGGATGACGGCAACGGCGGCACGATCACGCTGATCGACGTCGGCATCTCGTTCGACAAAGACGGCACGATGAAGCTGGACGACACCAAGCTGACCAAGGCGATAAACGAAGACCTGGGTGGCGTCACGTCCCTGTTTTCCAGCACCACCGGCGACGGCGGCATCGGCAAGCGCGCCAGCACCTATATCGAGGGCCTGAGCAAGACCGATGGCGCGCTGAAGGTGGCTCAGGATGGCATCACCAAGACGCTGAAGGACCTGGAAGACGACTATGACCGCGTCCAGGACCGCGTTACTGCCACGGTGGCTCGATACAAGGCCCAGTTCACGCAACTGGACCTGGTGGTAGCGCAGATGAACCGTACCAGCAGCTACCTGACGCAACAGTTCAATGCGCTGAACAACAGCACCAAGAAGTAACCGTCCCGCCGCACACCACAGCCTGAAGGAACCCAACCATGTTCGCCCGCGCATCCGCCAACGCCTACGCCCAGGTCGGCGTCCAGACCGGCGCCATGAGCGCCAGCCCGCACAAGCTGATCGCCATGCTGTACGACGGCGCGCGCGCAGCCATTGCGCGGGCGAAGTTCCACCTGGAGGGCGGCAACGTCATCGAACGCGGCAACGCCATCTCCAAAGCCATCGACATCATCGATAACGGCCTGCGCGCCGTGCTTGACCATGAGGTTGGCGGCGAGATCTCCGCCAACCTCGAATCCCTGTACGAATATATGGTGCGCCGGCTGATGCTGGCCAACCTGCGCAGCGACGCGGCCCTGCTGGCCGAAGTCGACACGCTGCTCGAAAGCCTGGCTTCGGCCTGGGCGCAGATCGACGACACGGCCGCGGATCGGCAACCCGCCTTACAGGACAACTGACATGGCTTCCCTTCCCGAGTTTTTCCCGATCGTGGACTGCTACGAGGAAATCCTCGCGCTGTCCGCACGGATGCACGAGGCCGCCCAGGCGGCTGACTGGGACACCGTCACCGCGCTGCAGCAGGGCTACCTGGCCCTGGTGGACCGCCTGCGGCAGATGGACCACGAGGCACCGTTCTCCGATGCGGAACGCATGCGCCGCTACCAGTTGCTGGACCGCATCCTCACTTACGATGCCCGCATCCGCGACCTGGCCATGCCGCAGCTGAAGAAGCTCGGCGACATGCTGACCAGCTCGCGCCGCCAGATCGAACTGTCCGCCGCCTACGGCGCCACCGCCTGACGCAGCCTGACCGCTGCGCTACTCCCCGCGGCGGGCCGGAAAGCCCGCCGTCTGCATTCACGCGACCCGTATGACCGGCATCCATCTGCCTCCAGGCCTGGCACCCGGTCAGGCCCCGGACCCACAACCGCTGCGCACGGCGCTTGCCATCGACAAGCTGGCGGCGCTGCAGCCCGTGCCCGAGGCCACCGAGTCGAATGTCCAGAGCTCCACCGGCCAGGCGATCCGCCACAGCCAGCACGCCACCGGCCCCAACGCCTTGGCAGGCCAGGCTACCTTGCTGCCGGGCACTTCGACGCAGGAATCGCTGAGCGCGGCGGCGCGGGCCATCCTGGCGGTGATGGACGGTACCGAGGCCCAGCCGGTGCGCAGCGCCGGCCCGCTGCTGGCCGCCGCGCCCACGCCAGCGTCGGCGCAGGCTGCGGCGTCGGCGCTTGCCAACACGGTCGGGCAGAGCGGCCTGTTCTACGAATCGCACCTTGCACAGTGGGTTGCCGGCGCACGCGCGTTGCCCGGCATCCGCCAGGAGCCGCAGGCGCAAGTACCGGTGCCGGCCCGGGCGGCTGCCCCAGGCGGCACTGCGCAGGCCGCCGCAACCACGCTGCCGTCTGCGCTGCTGACCTATACCGGCGGTGCCGCAGCGGCAGAGCCGGGGCGGCCCTCAGCGCCGCCGCTGATTCCGGCCTCGCAGGTGCTGGCTGAAGCGCTGGCCTCGGCCGGCAATCCGCGCGTGGCCCACAGCCATGCGGCGGCGGAACAGGCGCTGCGGCAAGGCGCCGCCACCACGGCGGCCTACAGCCGCGAAGCCGCTGCCGAACCGGGGGCCCAACGCCAGTCCGCCGCGGCGCTGGCCACGCAGGCCTACCAGAGCACCGCGGAGGCTGGCGCGCGCGCTGCAGCGCCGGACAGCCTCATCCCCCACGCGGCGCGCGCCGCCGCTGGCCTGCCGGACACCGCCTCGGCAGACGCCGGCAAGCAGGCCTCGGCAGCCGGCCCGGCCATCCATCCGGCAACCGAAGGCGTGGTCCGCCAGCAGCTGGAATTGCTCGCCACGCAGCAGTTCCGCTTTGCCGGCGAAGCCTGGCCCGGCGTGCCGATGGAGTGGGAGTTGCTACGCCCCGACGCGGATGGCGCAGCGCAGGCCCATGACGACAGCGCCCGGCCATGGTCCAGCCGCCTGCGGCTGCAATTGCCGAGCCTCGGCATCGTCGAAGCGGTGCTGACACTGGGACCGGCGGGGCTCGACGCCCGCGTGGCAACGCCTGAGACCGATGTCGCGGCGCGTTTCATCGCGGCACGGCCGCTGCTGCGCAACCAGCTCGAGGCGCAGGGCATCGTGCTGCAGCGCCTGAGCGTGCAGACCCAGGACAACATGACGGTAGGAGCGGCGCGATGAGCGAAGCGGCGCAAGACCGCGGCGCGGCGATCGCGCTGTCCTACCAGCACAGCGACAGGGCCCCGCGCGTGGTCGCCAAGGGCTATGGCGTGGTGGCCGAAGCCATCATCGCCCGCGCGCGCGAAGCGGGCGTCTATATCCACGATTCGCCCACCCTGGTGAATCTGCTGATGCAGGTCGACCTGGACAGCCACGTGCCGCCGCAGCTCTATGTGGCCGTGGCGGAACTGCTGGCGTGGATCTACCACCTTGAAGCGGGCAGGGCCGCAGGCGCTGAAGCGCAGGCCTGAACCGGCAGGCCTTCCTGACGACAAGAGCCCCTGGCCGCTTGCGCGCGCCAGGGGCTCTTTGCGTTCAGGGCAGGCCGGTGGGCTTTACACCGCCATATTCATCATTTCCTGGTAAGCCGCCACCAGCCGGTTCCGCACCTGCACCCCGGTCTGGAACGACACATTGGCCTTCTGCAGGTCGACCATCACATCATTGAGCGCCACGCCGGGCTTGCCCAGCTCGAACGCCTCGGCCTGGCCGTAGGCGCGTTCCTGCGCGGCGTTTATGCGGCCCAGCGAGCGCTGCAGCTCGCCGGCAAAGCCGCCGCCGACCGGCGCGGCGGACTGGCTGGCACTGTTGCCCGAGGCAACCTGGGACATCCCGCGCAGTTGCTGCAGCATGCTCTCGATGGAAGAGATAGTGGTCATTTGGGTCGTTGTATGCCGGTCCACCGGCAGAGTTCGTCTTGTGGTGCGCCCTTGCATCACAGAGTAGCCTGCCGGCAGGCGGGCCTCAGGCGGTTCGCACCCAGTTTCAGCCCCCGCAGAGTACCCGCCGGTGCCGCCCCGCCATGGGCCGAAATCGGACAAAAAACCGCGTCTATTCGCCGGATTGTCGCGCTCAAGTCTGGCCGATCATTGCCACCGTGCCGGAAGAGCGCGGGCTGTCGTCCCGTGCTGGCTCCGGAAATCACCAGACAATCATCGATTCGGGAGTACGCGTGTTTTCTCTGCAGCGTAATGTGAGCCGTGCCGTGAGCCGCGCCGACGACCAAGGCGGTCAGCATCGCCCGTGCCGTCGCCAGCATCGCGGCGCCGGATCCGGAGCACGCGCATGACCGCGACCGTGGCACTGCCCGGGCGCCCGGCAGAAGTGATCGAGCGCCTGAAGGCCAACCCGAAGCTGCCGCTGATGCTGGCCGGCGCCGCCCTGGCCGCGGCCATCGCGGTGGGCGTGCTGTGGTCGCGCAGCCCGGACTACAAGGTGCTGTACAGCAACCTGTCCGAGCGCGATGGCGGCGCGGTGCTGCAATCGCTGCAGCAGATGAACGTGCCGTACAAGTTCGCCGAAGGCGGCGGCGCGGTCATGGTGCCGGCCGAGAAGGTGCATGAGACGCGCCTGCGCCTGGCATCGCAGGGCCTGCCCAAGAGCGGCACGGCCGGCATGGAGCTGATGGACAACCAGAAATTCGGCATCAGCCAGTTTGCCGAGCAGGTCAACTACCAGCGCGGGCTGGAAGGCGAGCTGGCGCGCTCGATCGAGTCCATCGCCGCGGTGCAGTCCGCCCGCGTGCACCTGGCCATCCCCAAGCCGACGCTGTTCGTGCGCGAACGCCAGAAGCCGACCGCGTCGATCGTGCTGCAGCTTTACCCGGGCCGCGCCATCGATGAAGGCCAGGTCGCTGCGATCAGCCACCTGGTGTCGTCGAGCGTGCCGGAGCTGACGCCCAAGTCGATCTCGATCGTCGACCAGCACGGCAACCTGCTGTCGAACACCGGCAACGAGCGCATGCTCGACGCGACCCAGCTCAAGTACGTCCAGGCGCTGGAGCAGAACTACCTGAAGCGCATCGAAGCGATCCTGACGCCGATCGTCGGCAAGGACAACGTGCGCGCACAGGTGACCGCCGACGTCGACTTCTCCATCGTCGAGCACACCGACGAGAGCTACAAGCCCAACCAGGACCCGACCCGCTCGGCGATCCGCAGCCAGCAGACCAGCGAGTCGACCCAGCAGGGTGTCACGCCGCCGGGCGGCGTGCCCGGGGCGCTGTCGAACCAGCCGCCGGCTGCCGCCGCCGCGCCCGTGACCACGCCGCAGACGCCGCGTGCGGGCCAGGCGCCGGGACAGGCCGGTGCTCCGGCTGCCGGGCAACCGGGACAGCCGGGGCAAGCTGCCCAGCCAGGTCAGGGCGCCCAGGTCGCCAATGCCACCGCTTCCAGCGGCCCCAGCAGCAATCGCCGTGACTCCACCGTCAACTACGAACTGGACCGCTCCGTGCGCCACGTGCAGCAGGCACCGGGCGGCGTGCGCCGCCTGTCGGTGGCGGTGGTGGTCAACTACCGTCAGCAGGCCGATGCCAAGGGCAAGCTCGTGGCCGAACCGCTGCCGCCGGCACTGCTGGCGCAGATCCAGAACCTGACCAAGGAGGCGATGGGGTTCTCGGCCGACCGCGGCGACTCCATCAACGTGGTCAACAGCCCATTCACCGCAGAGCGCGAGAAGGCCGCGCCCGAGGTGCCGCTGTGGAAGCAGCCCGACATGATCGAGCTCGGCAAGACCCTTGCGGGCTACCTGCTGCTGGCACTGCTGGCGCTGTTCGTGTGGTTCAAGGTGGCGCGGCCGGTCCTGCGCCGCTACACCTCGCCGCCGCTGCCGGCGCCGGAACCCAGGGACGAGACCGAGGCAGTGCTGCTGCCGCCGGACGAGCCCGCCAACCCGGAAATCCTGCGGCTTGCCGCCAAGTATGAAAGCGACCTCGCGCTGGTGCGCGACGCCGCACAGCGCGACCCGCGCCTGGTCGCCAGCGTGATCAAGAACTGGATTGCCAATGACAACCGCTAAGGGCATCTCCGAATCCGGCCTGCAAAAGAGCGCCGTCCTGATGATGGCGATCGGCGAGGATGCCGCGGCCGAGGTGTTCAGGCACCTGTCGCAGCGCGAAGTGCAGGAGCTGGGCTCGGCCATGGCCACGCTCAGCTCGGTCACCCGCGAGGAAATGGCCGAGGTGCTGGGCGAGTTCCGCACCGAGACCGAGCAGTACCTGGCCCTGAACGTCGATTCCAACGCCTTTATCCGCAGCGTGCTGAACAAGGCGCTGGGCGAGGAACGCGCCCAGTCGGTGATCGAAGACATCCTGGAGTCGCGCGATCCGGGCGGCGGCATCGATTCGCTGAACTGGATGGACGCCACGGCCATTGCCGAGCTGATCCGCGACGAGCATCCGCAGATCATCGCCACCATCCTGATCCACCTGGACCGCCAGAAGTCGTCCGAGGTGCTGGCGCTGTTCACCGACCGCCTGCGCAACGACGTGATCCTGCGTATCGCCACCTTCGGCGGCGTGCAGCCGGGCGCGCTGCAGGAACTGACCGACGTGCTGACCAAGCTGCTGGCGGGCCAGAGCCTGAAGCGCAGCCGCATGGGCGGCGTGCGCACCGCGGCCGAGATCATCAACCTGATGAGCACCGCGCACGAAGAGGCTGTGATCGACGGCGTGCGCCTGCACGACGGCGACCTGGCGCAGAAGATCATCGACGAGATGTTCCTGTTCGAGAACCTGCTCGAGGTCGACGACCGCGGCATCCAGCGCGTGCTCAAGGAAATCGCCACCGAGTCGCTCATCGTCGCGCTCAAGGGCGCGCCGCAGGAACTGCGCGACAAGTTCATTCGCAATATGTCCACCCGCGCCGGCGAGATGCTGCGCGAGGACCTGGACGCGCTGGGCCCGGTGCGCGTGTCGCAGGTCGAGGCCGAGCAGAAGGCCATCCTGCAGGTGGTAAGGCGCCTGGCGGATGCGGGCGAAGTGCAGATCGGCGGAGGCGACGATGCCTATGTCTGAGGCAAACCCTGAGCGCGGCCAGGCCGCACGCCGCGCGCCGCGCGGCGACCCGCTCTCTTCCCTTGCCGGCAACGGCGCGGCCGCCGATCCTGGCGGCTTTGCGCCGTTCGAGCCCCCGCGCCGCGCGCGTGGCGGCGCGGCCGGCTGGCAGCGCTGGCAGATGGGCTCGCTCGATCCCCGCGAAAGCGAGCCGCCCGAAGCCCTGGCCGCCATGCCATCCGAGCCCCCACCGCCGCCGATCGATTTCGAGGCGCTCGACGCGATGCGCGAAGGCGCGCGCAAGGAAGGCTATGCCCAGGGCTACACCCAGGGGCAAACCCAGGGCTACGGCGACGGCCACCGCGAAGGCTACGCCCGCGGCCTGGAAGCCGCACGCAACGAGGCCACGCAGCTGCAGGCGCTGGCCACCAACTTCCGCAGCGCGCTGGGCGGCGTGGACGACCAGGTCGCGCGCGCGCTGGTGTCGCTGGCGCTCGACGTGGCGCGCCAGCTGGTGCGCACCGCCCTGGCAAACGACCCCGCGGTGCTGCTGCCGGCCGTGCGCGAGCTGCTGACCAGCGAACCCGCGCTGTGCGGATCGCCCAGCCTACTGCTGCATCCCGACGACGTGGCGCTGGTGGAAACCCACCTGCATGGCGAACTGGCGGCCGCCGGCTGGACCGTGCGCGCCGACCCGTCGGTGGCGCGCGGCGGCTGCATCGCCAGCGCCGCCAGCGGCGAGCGCGATGCCACGCTGCCTACGCGCTGGACCCGCGTGGTCAAGGCGCTGGGCCGCGACGATCCATGGGAGCCGCCACATGCCTGATGCCGCCGAGCAAGCCACGCCCGCGCCGGATTCCGCGCTGGCCCACGCGCAACGCTGGATCGGCGCGCTGGACAGCGCCGCGGCCGGCATCGCCGGGCTCGACAGCAAACGCAGCTGCGGCCGCCTGACGCGCGCCGCGGGCCTGGTGCTCGAAGCCGTGGGCCTGCGCCTGCCGGTGGGCAGCGACTGCCTGATCGAGCTGCCCGCCGGGCAGTTCACCACCGACAGCAATGCCCCGCGCACCGCGGAAGCGGAAGTGGTGGGCTTTGGCGCCGACCGGCTCTACCTGATGCCGCAATCCGATGTGGTGGGCTTGCTGCCGGGCGCGCGCGTCTACCCGCTGGAACCATCGCCGCAGCCGGCCGGCATCACCACGCCGCGCGAGCCGGGCTCCAAGCGCCTGCCGGTTGGCGCCGGCCTGCTGGGCCGCGTGCTGGATGCCGCGGGCCGCCCGCTCGACGGGCTGGGCCCGATCACCGCCGCCATGGAGGTGCCGCTGGCCGGCGAGCAGATCAACCCGCTGATGCGCGCGCCGATCGAGACTGTGCTCGATACCGGCGTGCGCGCCATCAACGGCATGCTGACGGTAGGACGCGGCCAGCGCATGGGACTGTTCGCGGGCTCGGGCGTGGGCAAGAGCGTGCTGCTCGGCATGATGGCGCGCTATACCAGCGCCGACGTGATCGTGGTCGGCCTGATCGGCGAACGCGGCCGCGAAGTGAAGGAGTTCATCGAGAACATCCTTGGCCCCGAAGGCCGCGCACGATCAGTCGTGGTGGCCGCGCCGGCCGATACCTCGCCGCTGCTGCGCATGCAGGGCGCCGCCTATGCGACGCGGCTGGCCGAGTATTTCCGCGACCAGGGCCAGCATGTGCTGCTGATCATGGACTCGCTGACGCGCTACGCCATGGCGCAGCGCGAGATCGCGCTGGCCATCGGCGAGCCGCCGGCCACCAAGGGCTATCCGCCCTCGGTCTTTGCCAAGCTGCCGACGCTGGTCGAGCGCACCGGCAACGGCCCCGAAGGCGGCGGCTCGATCACGGCGTTCTACACGGTGCTGACCGAAGGCGACGACCAGCAGGACCCGATCGCCGATTCCGCGCGCGCCATCCTGGACGGCCATATCGTACTGTCGCGCAGCCTGGCCGAATCCGGCCACTACCCGGCCATCGACGTGGAAGCATCAATCAGCCGCGCCATGACCGCGCTGATCCCGGATGAGCAGTTCGGCTCGGTGCGTCGCTTCAAGCAGCTGATGTCGCGCTACCAGCGCAACCGCGACCTGATCAGCGTAGGCGCCTATGTGCCGGGCAACGACCCGGAGCTGGACCTGGCGATGCGCCTGCACCCGCGCATGGAAGCCTTCCTGCAGCAAGACATCCACGAGCGCGCCGGCTACGACGACGCCATCGCCCAGCTTCACAGCCTCTTCGACAGGAGTGAACATGCTCAAGCATTCACCGCTTAATACGCTGGCTGACCTCGCCCAGAACGATACCGATGCCGCCGCGCGCGAGCTGGGCAGGCTGCAGGGACTGCGCACGCAGGCTGAGCAGCAGCTCAACCAGCTCACCGAGTACCGCCATGAGTACCGCGCGCGCATGCAGGTGGTGGCCGCCGAAGGCATGACCTCCAGCCGCTGGCAGGACTTCTCGCGCTTTCTCGATTCGCTCGACCATGCCATCCGCCAGCAGGGCGCGGCGCTGGCCAAGGCCGAAGCCGACCTGCTGGCAGGGCGCAACCACTGGCAGCACCAGAAGCGCCGCCTGAACTCCTTCGACACGCTGATCGCGCGCGCCGAAGCGAAGGAAGACCAGGTTGCCGCGCGCCGCGAACAGCGCGCCAACGACGAATACGCAGCCCGCCTGGCCCGCACCACGGCCAGCCGTCTCAGCGAAGCCTGACCCAGGCCACCCCCGTAGCCAACTCCATGATCGATATCAGCCAGATTGTCAGCAGCGCCGCCAATGCGGTCGAGGGCGCCAGGCGCGCCAGCGCCGACGCAACCGCGAGCGGATTCGGCGACGCGCTGTCGCGCGCCCGCGAAAGCAGCAAGGCGCCCGCGCCGCCGGCCGGGGAAACCGCCGCGCGCGACCAGCCCGCATCGCGCCAGCCCGCGGCGCAGGCCGACGCCGGCAAGCCGCAGCCAGCCGCCGCGGCCGGCAAGAAGCCCGCGGCCGGCCACAAGGATGAAAACCAGGACCAGGATGACACCGCGGCGGCCACGCCGACGGATGCCGCAGCCGCTGCCGCAGCGGCCCTGGCACTGATGCTTCCCGCCGCAGCCCCGGCCAGCCCCGCTGCCGCGCCGGCCGGCGCGGCGGGTTCCGCCCTCGCCGGCGTTGCCGACACCGGCGCCGCCGCACTGCAGGCGGCACTGGCAAATGCCGCGCAGCCGGCCACGGCAGATGCCCAGGCCGAGGCCATGCCGGCGGCCGCCACGCCGCTGCCGGACACGCTGCAGGTCGTCACCACCGAAGCCCGGCCCGCACAGCCTTCGGTTGCCGACACGCTGGCCACCATCGCATCCCAGCGCGCCGCGATGCAGGCCAGCGCCAGCGCAGGTACCGACGGCAAGGCCGGCACGGCGCAGGCCATCCCGGGCGACGTGCTGGCCGTCCAGCAGCAGGACGCCAGCGGCCAGTCTGCCGGCGGATCGGGCAATCGCCCGGAAAGCGGCATCGCCCGGCACCGCGCCGATCCGCTCGCCGCCAACCCCGGCACGGCGGATGCCAGGCCCGTGGCAACGCCGTTCGCCGCCGCACAGGCTGCCGCCCGCACCGGCGAGGCTACCGCGGCCAGCCCCGACAACACACCAGCCGTGGCCGCCGCGCTGGCCGGCCAGGCTACCCCGTCGGCTACTGCAGCCGCTGCGGCCGCCCGTCCCGTGGTCACCCCGCCGCTGTACGACAGCCAGTGGCCGCAGGCCCTCGGCCAGCAGATGATCCGCATGAGCACGCAAGGCCAGCAAAGCGCCGAACTGCAGCTGAACCCGCCCGACCTCGGGCCGCTCAAGGTAGTGCTCAACGTGGTCAACGACCAGGCCCAGGCCCAGTTCGTCTCACCCCACCAGGCCGTGCGCGCCGCGGTGGAAGCGGCGCTGCCGCACCTGCGCACCGCGCTGTCGGAAAACGGCATCCAGCTTGGCCAGACCTCGGTGGGCGCAGACGGCTTTGCCAGCCAGGCGGGCAATGGGAACGGGCAGCAACAGCAGGCACCGGGGAATGGGCGCGGGCAAACCGGCTTTGGTAGCGGCACGCTGGCGGCTGTTGAGCCGGCGGCAGGGGCCAGTACGACGGTGCGTCCCGCGCGTGTGCTTGGGCGTGGCGAGATCGATACGTTTGCCTGAGTTCGCGCTGCATAGCGAGTGTTGATTGCGCCACGGAGAATGCAAGGCCGCCCGACGGGCGGCCTTTGTTATGTCAGCGGCAGGGCGATTCATGTATTTCGCTCACAATCCTGCAACCAGATTTAACGGATTGCTGCTAGAATCAGTAAACATTTTTGCTTACCCTTGACTTTCCCTGAGGTGCAGAAGAATTCGGGTGAAGCGGAGTGAATTCCGGCGATGGCTCGCCGGACAGGGCGCCACCTTCAGTGAAGGCGCGAAGCATGTGAGGGTGTATCTCAATGGCAGGAAGACCACGCTGCCACGGCATCCCAGCCACGAGATCCGGGAGGGGTTGCGCAAGTCGATTCTCAAGCAACTCGGCCTGTCATGAGTCTTCCATCTCACGCCCCAACTTGCCCTTGTCGTCAAAGGAGTCCCAATATGCTGCGTTTCCCTGCCAACATCGTCCCGGACGACGGTGGCTTTGCTGTGTCGTTTCCCGATATCCCCGAAGCCCTGACCAGCGGCGACACCATCGAGCAGGCCCGCGAGATGGCCGCCGATGCGCTCGCCACGGCCATGGAGTTCTATTTCGAAGATGGCCGCCCGGTGCCACTGCCGTCGAAGGCAAAACGCGGCCAGCATCTGGTTGAACTGCCGGCCAGCGTGTCGGCGAAGGTGCTCCTGCTTAACGAGATGATCGCGCAGGGCGTGACGCAGGCGGAACTGGCGCGCCGGCTGAATACGCGCAAGCAAGAGGTGCAACGTATCGTCAACCTGGACCATGCGACCAAGATCGATACGATCGAGGCTGCATTCCGGGCGCTGGGGAAGCGGCTGGAACTGACGGTTGCCTGACCGCGCCAAGGCGTCCGTAAACCTCCACCCATGACTTTCGACCTGTTCGACGACCTGCCACCGAACGGCCCCGCCAGCCCCGCCATCGAACCCCTCGCCGACGGCGCCGTAGTCCTGCGCGGCCTGGCCCGTGCGGATGCCGAAGTGCTGCTGGCCGACGTCCAGGCCATCATCGCGCTTGCGCCCTGGCGGCACATGATCACCCCCGGCGGGCTGACAATGTCGGTGGCGATGGTCAACTGCGGCACGGTCGGCTGGGTCTCCGATGCGCGTGGCTATCGCTATGACCCCGTCGATCCGCTGAACGGAAAGCCGTGGCCGGAGATGCCGGCGAGCTTCCGGAAGCTGGCCACCACTGCCGCGGCGCAAGCGGGTTTTGCCGGTTTCGAACCGGATGCCTGCCTCATCAATCGCTACGAGCCGGGCACCCGGCTCTCGCTGCACCAGGACCGCGACGAGCGCGATTTCAGCGCGCCCATCGTTTCGGTCTCGCTGGGACTGCCCGCGGTGTTCCTGTTCGGCGGCATGCGCCGCGCCGACCGCCCGCAGCGGGTGCGGCTGGCGCATGGCGACGTGGTGGTGTGGGGCGGGCCGTCGCGGCTGGCCTTCCACGGCGTGGCGCCGCTGGCCGACGGCGACCATCCGCTGCTGGGGCGGCTGCGCATCAACCTGACATTCCGCAAGGCGCTTTAGCCATCACCGCCGCCTTGGCACTTTGCCGGGGGTTTTCTACAGTCAATGGACTGTCCTGAACGCCACCGTGCAAAGGCCCACACCATGCATCTCGACGGCTCCTGCCATTGCGGCGCGATCCACTTCTCGCTTGAATCCGACTCACCCAGTCCGTATATGCATTGCCATTGCTCGATCTGCCGCAAGACGGCCGGCGGTGGGGGCTACGCGATCAACATCGGCGGCGACGCGGCCACGCTGCGCGTGCGCGGGCGCAAGCACCTGGGCATTTACCACGCCGTGCTGCGCGAACCCGGCAAGCGCGCGCGGCGCTCGCCGGCGCAGCGGCATTTCTGCGTGAAATGCGGCAGCGCGCTGTGGCTTTGGGACCCGCGCTGGCCGGAGCTGGTGTATCCGCATGCATCGGCTATCGACACGCCGCTGCCGCGCCCGCCGGAGGTAGTGGAGGCCTCGCTGGAATCGGTCGCGCCCTGGGTCGACGTGCCCAAGGGCAAAGGCCATGTGCACTGCGACACCTGGCCGGAGGAATCGCTGGCGGACTGGCACAAGCGGCACGGCCTGTCGTCGCGCTGAAAGACTCCCGTTCGCGATATGAACGTTTTCATCGGCCGGCCTTGGCAGCTCAGGCGGGCAGGAACCCTTCGACGGTCAGGTAGCGCTCGCCGGTGTCGTAGTTGAAGCCCAGCACGCGCGCGTTGGCCGGCAGCCCGGGCAGCTTCTGCGCGATCGCGGCCAGCGTGGCGCCGGACGAGATGCCGACCAGGATGCCTTCCTCGCGCGCGCAGCGGCGTGCCATCTCGCGCGCGGGCTCGGCATCGACCTGGATCACGCCGTCGAGCAACGAGGTATCGAGGTTCTTCGGGATAAAGCCCGCGCCGATGCCCTGGATCGGGTGCGGCGCCGGCGCGCCGCCGGAGATCACCGGCGAGGCCACCGGCTCCACGCCAAAAACCTTGAGCTGCGGCCACTTGTCCTTGAGCACGCGGGCGCAGCCCGTCAGGTGGCCGCCGGTGCCGACGCCGGTGATCAGCACATCCAGCCCCTCGGGGAAGTCATTCAGGATTTCCTGCGCGGTGGTGCGCGCGTGCACGTCGACATTGGCGGGATTCTCGAACTGCTGCGGCATCCATGCGCCCGGCGTGGCCGCAACCAGTTCCTCGGCGCGAGCGATCGAGCCCTTCATGCCCTTCTCGCGCGGGGTCAGGTCAAAGGTGGCGCCATAAGCCAGCATCAGGCGGCGGCGCTCCACCGACATGCTGTCCGGCATCACCAGCACCAGCTTGTAGCCCTTGACCGCGGCCACCATGGCCAGGCCGATGCCGGTATTGCCCGAGGTCGGCTCGATGATGGTGCCGCCGGGCTTGAGCACGCCACGGCGTTCGGCGTCTTCCACCATCGACAGCGCGATGCGGTCCTTGATCGAGGCGCCGGGGTTGCTACGCTCTGACTTGATCCAGACCTCGTGGCCGTTGCCGAACAGCCGGTTGATGCGGATATGCGGGGTATTGCCGATCGTCTGCAGGATGTTCTGGACCTTCATCGTATTCTCCGTGGCGGGCGCGGTGTCGCAGGCTTGGAAGCCGCTGGCACCGCAGGATCGAATGACGGGATGATTTTAGAGCAAGGCGCCGCTCGGGCTGCCCGACTGCCGCCGTGATCGTGATGCTGGTGCGCGGCTGAAGCGCGCGCAGCGGGTTACTTGCGGAACACCAGGCTGAAGTTGTTGGCCGGCATCGGCACCGGCTCGTCGCAGCGCATGCCCTGCGCCTCGCCCAACGCGATCACGGCTTCCATGTCGCGCACGCCCCAGTCGGCATCGGTGGCGCGCAGCTGCGCGTCGAAGGCGGCGTTGCTGGGCGCCGTATGCGCGCCGCCGCGGCGATAGGGGCCGTACAGGAACAGCACGCCGCCCGGGCCCAGCAGCTTGCCGGCGCCTGCGAAGAGCGCCTCGGCCGCAGCCCACGGGGCGATATGGATCATGTTGATGCAGACCACCGCATCCGCGGCGTCGATGCCCCACGGCTGGCGGCAGACATCCAGCGCCAGCGGCGCGCGCACATTGGCCAGGCCCGCATGCGCGGTCCACGCGGCGATCGACGCGCGCGCGGCGGCTTCCGCATCGCTTGGCTGCCAGGTCAGTCCCGGCAACGCTGCCGCGAAGTGCACGGCATGCTGGCCGGTGCCGCTGGCAATTTCCAGTACCGTGCCGCTGGCGGGCAGCACTTTGCGCAATACCGCAAGGATCGGCTCGCGGTTGCGCTCGGTGGCGGGCGCCATGCGGCGTGCATCGGGGTCTTGGGTGGAGCCGGTCATGATGGCATGCTCAGCGGGGGAAAGCGCTTAGCGTAGCAGAATCGGCGCGCCGGGGGGCGCGCTGCCGCAGTGCGTCAACGGCCCCCCGGAATCCGGTAGATCAAGCGCTCAAACTTGCGCGTCGTGGCCTGGCCCACGACCGTGCCGCCAAGCGACTCTGCGATCCGGCGGCTGGGCCAGTTCGGTTCGGCCACGGGATAGACCAGGTGCGCCGGCGACAGGTTGTCCTGCGCCCATTGCGCCAGCGCAGTGACCGCTTCCAGGCCGAAGGCATGGCCGTGGCAGTCCTCGCGGATCCAGATGCCGAGTTCCGGCGCGGGCGTGTCGGCATGGTGCAATCCCGCCAGCCCCAGGAACAGCCCGTCGTCGGCACGCCGGATAGTGAGCACGAATTCCGAGCCTCGCGCCATGCCTGCCAGCCAGCCTTGCCACACGGTCTCGAAAGCCGCCGGCGAGGGCGACGGATCCCAGTCCATGAATCGGGCAAGCGTCGGGGTGATGCAGGCAAACGCCTCGGCTGCGTCGTCGCCACGAAAGGGCAGCAGGCTGAGGCGCGCGGAGTGGATGTGCGGAAGCTGGTCAGGCATGACGGGCGGGAGGCTGGGCGTGGTGCCGGAGTTGCCATGTTAAACGATCGCGCGCCAACAAAAAACGGCGGGCCGAAGCCCGCCGCCCTCATCGGCACTGCGCGACGCGTCAGGCCTTGGCCAGCCTGACGCCAGTCGGATCGCCCGTCAGGTAACCCACGGCGGCACCGAAGCGGTCCTTGTAGTTGGCCATCACCTTCGCTTCAAGCGTCGGCCGCACCTTGTCGTGCAGCGGCGATTCCCAGTCGCCAACGTGCTGGAAGTTGCTCATCACATAAGTCCAGCCGTTGATCTCGTCCACCGCGTGCAGGCCGGTGGATTCGGCGCCGACCGGGCACGACAGCACGCGGCTGAGCACCTTGGTATCGACGTTGTACGCCCACAGGAAGTTGTTGACGTGGGTGTTGCTGTCCTCGCCGACAAACAGCGTGCGCAGCTTTTCCGAGAACTTCAGGTTGTCGGGCGTGGCGACCTTGTCCGGGTTGGCAAAGTTGCCCAGCGCATCCTGCTGCTTCATCTTGCCGCCCCCCAGGTCTTCGCTGACCAGCGCGGGTACCGCCGCCATGTCGACCGGCACCCATTCGCTGTTGATGGCCGTGCCGGTCTTGTCGGCCTGGCCGCCCTTCAGGTTCAGCTCATAGACCGCGCCGGAGTATGGGCCTTCCACCTGGATATCACCGGCGTTGGCGGCATTGCCCGTGAGCATGCTCGACTCGATGCGGGACATGGCCGAGTAGGCCTTCTTGTCCTTGATGTTGACCGTGGTGCCTTCCATCTTGGTGAAGCCCAGGCTGCCGCCGACCAGGGCGGCGTAGCGGTGCGTTTCCAGGAACGCCGCGGCCTTTTCCATGCCCGGCATCAGCTTCACCCAGTTCGGCTTGCCGTTGTAGATGATGCGGGTGTAGCTGACGTCAGCGGGATCGGTGGTCTTGACATCCATGATGTCGGCCAGCCTGATGCCGCCGTCGACCAGCGCGCGGATTTCGGCACTGGTGGCGCTGCCCAGCCTGATCCACGACAGCGTGGCGCTGCCCGGGCCCACGCCCGAGGTCTGGTGCCACTTGGCCACGTACAGCGTGCCGGACGACAGGTCGCGGGCGCGGTCGGCGATAAACAGGAACAGGCCGCCGTTGGTGGCATCGTCGCCCATCAGCACGGTGCGTTCGTCGGGCATGACCTGTACCAGCTCATGCGAGATGCGGCCCAGGCAGTAGTGCTTCTTGATGGTGCCGGTGCCGTCCGGGTTGACCGTGACTTCCGGCAGGTGGCCGTAGTTGTAGGCGTTGGCGCGGGCCGGGTCGCCGTACAGGTTCTGGCTGTAGCCCTGCAACTGCGTGACCGCGCTGGCGTTCAGCAGGTCGGTCTCGTACTCCTCGCTCGACAGGTGGGTGTTCCACGGCGACAGGCTGGCGCCGCAGGTGATCCACAGGCCGTTGACGCCCGAGGTATCGACATTGTGGTACTTGACCGGGGTCAGCTTGCCGGTGGCCGGGTCCTGGTCCAGCGTCACCACGGCGATCGGCGACGGCAGCAGGCCGTACATGCTGACATTGCCCTGGTTGCGCGTGGTGTACTCGAACTGCACCACCGCAAACACCGTCTTGCCCTTGACGCCGGGCACGGTCGGGTTGGCCAGGGTCAGCAGCGAGCTGCCGTCCGGCGCGTCGGAGAAAAACTGGCGCTCCTTGCCGGCCACGGAGGTGTCCATGATCGGCTTGTTGTTGATGTCGTAGTAGCCGCCGGCCAGGATGGTGCCGCCCTTGCCGTCGGGCAGGGTGTCGCCGGTGATGAAGAACGGCTGGTAGGCCAGCTTGTAGGTCTGGCTGCTGCCGTCGCTGAACGACACCTTGAGGCTGGAACCCACCGTGGTGGTCGCCATGGCGTCGGGCGTTGCCAGCGTCGGCGCGCTCATGCCAACGAATTCGGCCGTGGTGAACGTGGCCGCCTGGGCCGGCGGAAGCGGCGCGGCGACAGCGTCGTCGCCACCGCCGCAACCTGCCAGCAGGCTGGTGGAGGCAAGACCAAGCGGCAGCATCGGCGCGCCGGCCAGGAGCTTCAGGGCCTTGCGGCGGCCTGCATTGGGTTGTTCAAGCATGTTCTCGATCCGGGGAAGAGGAAGGGATATGTTGTTCACTGCGTATTTGCGCCGGTCCCGCGGGCGGGGCCGGGCACCTGTTGGCACAGGCGGGCGGCGGGCGGCATTGCGCATGGCCGGAGCGGATCGTAGGCGCTGTTTGTGACACCAAGTTGACGATACAACACAAAAGCGGCGCTTTCGGCTGAGCCAGGATGCCGCTGCGGTACACTCGCCCTTTGCATCCGCGGCTCCACAGGCGCGGATCCGTTGAATGCCGGCAGCCGCCATTTCTGCCTACTTCCGCCCTTCCGCTTGCCCACTTACACGCTAGCCAACCCCGTCCGGGCCGAGATCGAAATCCGCAAGAGCCGCTTCCTGGCGCTGGCGCTGCCCGTTGCCGACCGTGACGCCGCCATGGCGGCGCTGCAGGCGCTGCGCGCCGAGCACCCCACCGCCACCCACGTGTGCTGGGCCTTGCTGGCTGGCGGCGCCTCGGGCATGTCCGACGATGGCGAGCCCTCCGGCACTGCCGGCCGGCCCATCCTTGAAGTGCTGCGCCACCATGACCTGGACGGCGTGCTGGCGGCGGTGGTGCGCTATTACGGTGGCGTCAAACTGGGGGCGGGCGGGTTGGTGCGCGCTTACACCGATGCCATCGCGGCCGCGCTGAAAACGGCCGAGCGCGTGGAACGCATCGCCTATGGCACCCTGACGGTGTCCGTCGACTATGCCGACGAGCCGCGCGTGCGCCGCTGGCTCGACTACGACGCGCAGCCGGGCTGCACGCTGGCCGACACCGCCTATGGCGCGCTGGCCACGCTGGTCCTGCGCATGCCCGCAACCCAGCTCGACGCCGCACGCGACGCCCTGCGCGACGCGACCCACGGACGCGCCCAATTCCCGGAAGCGGAGGATGAGGCCCATGGCTGAACGCGAGCTGGTGGCGCCCGACGACCGCGCCGAATTCACCGCAAGCGTGCTGCCAGGCAATACCCGCTTCGCCGCGCCGGCGGAGCTGAGCCTGCTGGAAGCTGCCTTGCTCGAAGGCGTGGCGCTGCCCAACTCCTGTCGCAATGGCACCTGCCGCGCCTGCGCCAGCCGGCTGCATGCAGGGACGATCCGCTATCGGATCGAATGGCCGGGGTTGAGTCTGGATGAGAGGGAAGAGGGGCTGATCTTGCCGTGTGTGGCTTGTCCGGCCAGTGATGTGGTGATTGAGCCGGTAAGTTTGGGGTAGGGGTCAGTCGAAGGTACTATTCGACACTTTTGTCGAGTTCGGGCAGCCGTTCAGGTCTTGCAGGAAGCCGAAACGAGACTTCGCCGTTCGCTCGCTCGGAGAAAACGCGATCACCTTCGCAACCGGATGACAGCGCGATATCCATGAGGCGTCAAGCCTGCCTCACCCCCCAACCGCCAGAAAAAATCGCAACGCCAGCTTCAACCCATCCGGCCCCGCCGGATCGGAGAACGCCTGCCCGCCTGCCCCGCCGCTCCAGGCGTGACCCAGGCCCTCGATCCGCACCAGGCGCACGTAAGGCGACTTTCCCTCCGTCCAGTCGAACACATCCATGGCACGGCGCATGCCGCGCTGGATGCGCCGTGCCGGCGCCGCGGACAGCGCGTGCACATCCTCCGGCTGCAGGTGCATCCACATGCCCGCCGCGGCGGTGGCGTTGCTGAAGTCGACCACGTGGTCGGCATCGCCATGCAGCAATAGCAACGGCGGCGGGCGGCGCCCCGCCAGTCCGAACCGCAGCGCCTGCATGGCCTTGGCATCGGGCCCGTGCCCCCCGCGCATGGCGCGCGCTGCCTGGGCGGCATTGCTGGCGCTCCATGGCACCGCGCCGGAGTGCGACCCCACTGCGGCAAAGCGTCCCGGATAGCGCAGCCCCAGCATCAGCGCCATCGCGCCGCCCGCGGACAGCCCCAGCACGCTGATGCGGTCCGCGGCAACCGGATGGCCGCGGCAAGCCTGGTCGATCAGCGCCATCAGCAGACCGGCCTCGACGCCACCCTGCGCGCCGGGCCGGAACCAGTTCCAGCAGCGCTGTGCGTTGGCCTGCGAGGTCTGTTCAGGCAGCAACACCACCCAGCCGGCTTCGCGCGCCACCGCGGCGGCGCGCGTGACCGCGGCAAAGCTGGCGGCATCCTGGCCGCAGCCATGCAGCAGCACCAGCATCGGGGCGCGCCGCGACGCCGTGACGCCGGCCGGCACAAAGATGCGGTAGCGGCGCGGCGCCACTGGTGCGCCCCATGCGCCTTCTTCCCAGCGCCCGCTGCCGCGGTTCTGCGGCGCCTGCACCGGCGATACCACGCCCGACAGTGCGCGCTGCGTGGCGGCCGTGACTGCAGCCGATTGCTTCACCGCGTTGCGCACGATGGCCTCGGTCATCGGCCTGGTCAGGTTCTGGTTGACGGCGCGCTGCATGCGGCGCGCATTGCGGGCCGCGGCCTTGTTCAGCGTGGACCAGAGTTTTGCACCAGATGAGCGGGGCATGCGGCGTCCTGTCGGCTGGGGTAACCCGTACATCATATGCGCAAGCTCAGGCCGCCTTGCATGCAACGCGTGCCGGATCACTGCCTACAATGCAAGGGCCGTGTCGCCCCGAGACATGGACAGGAGGCAAGCATGAGCGATGTGACAAACGAGTTCAGGCCTTTGGATCCTGGCCGCATCAACCTGATGGATCCGCTTGAAGTGCAGTACTGGTGCCGGGAGCTGGGCTGCAGCACCAGCGACCTGGAGAACGCCGTCGATGCCGCGGGCGACCATATCTCCGCGGTACGCGCGCAACTGGAGTCGAACCAGGCCGGCGCGCGGCCTGGCTGAAATCCCGAGACAAACGGTGGCAGGCAGGCATCCCCGGCTGAGCGGGGATGCCTGTGGAGCGTGCCACGTGAGATGTCGGCGCCGTGTCCGTTCCATGCCGGCATGCGCGGCACGCATCAATCGCATGCGTGCATGCAGTCCGTACCCTTGTTAAACGCTGTGCAGACCGGAATTCAGCAATGCCTTATTCGCTGGACGGTAGTTTTGCTGCATGATTTCCGGCCCGGGCAAAAGACCCGGCACTCAAGACGGGGACAGCTTGACAACACCACGTCGGAAACCAAGGGGTTACCAACACTAGGACGCATCGACAATGAACACCAGGCTGCCGATTATCACGGTTTGCACCGCCTTGCTTGCACCTGCCGCGTGGGCCGGCAATGACCCGCACTGGAGCTACACCGGACCGACCGGTACCAGCCACTGGGCCGAGCTCGACCAGGACTACAAGACCTGTGCGCTGGGCAAGCACCAGTCGCCCATCGATATCCGCACCAGCAAGGCCCGGCCTGCGGACCTGAAGCCGATCGGCTTTGGCTACGCCGCGGCGCCCGCCACCGTGGTCAACAACGGCCACACCGTACAGGTCAACCTGCCCGCAGCGGGGCAGATCGAACTCGACGGCGTGCCCTACAAGCTGCTGCAGTTCCACTTCCATACGCCCAGCGAAGAGAAGATCAACGGCAAGGCCTATCCGCTGGTCGCGCACCTGGTGCACCAGAATGCAGAAGGCAAGCTGGCGGTGGTGGCGGTGCTGTTCAAGTCCGGGCGGGAGAATGCGGCGCTGAAACCGGTCTTCGCGAGCCTGCCGGCCAAGGCCGGAGAGTCGCGCGAACTGACGGCGCCGCTGGATGTGGCGGCGTTGCTGCCGGCCCGGCAGTCGTACTGGGCCTTCACCGGCTCGCTGACCACGCCGCCGTGCAGCGAGGACGTGCGCTGGCAGGTGCTGAAGACCCCGGTGGAAGTGTCGCCGGCGCAGTTGGCCGCATTCCGTCAGCTTTATCCGATGAACGCCCGCCCGGTGCAGCCGCTGAACGGCCGCACGGTGCAGGTCAGCCACTAGAGGACGGCGCCCGATAGAAGTACCAATCGGGCGGCAATGACCGACTGTGCGCTCCCTCTCCCGCTTGCGGGAGAGGGGAGCAAGCCAGCGGCAGGGTCAGGACAGCCCGCGCAGCGCCAGCTCGCCGCCCAACACCAGCAGCCCGCAGAAGAACAGCTTGCGGAAGCGCTCGGCGCTGATCCGGTGGCGCAGCCACTGGCCCAGGAACATGCCGCCGAGCGCCGGCACCAGCGCCAGCGCCGAGGCGCCCAGCACCGGCATATGCAGCAGCGACCCGCCCATGGCCAGGCTCACCGCCAGCGCAATGGTCGATACCGTGAACGACAGCCCGAGCGCCTGCACCAGGCTTTCCTTGTCCAGCCCGAGTCCCTGCAGGTAAGGCACGGCGGGAATCACGAACACACCGGTCACCGCCGTAATGCCACCCGTGACCAGCCCGATCAACGGCCCGAGCCACCGCTCCGCCCCTGCCGGCACCACCAGCTTCACCGCTGCCAGCCCGACCACCGCGTACAGCACCAGCGCCACACCCAAGGCCGAGGTCGCGTGCGTCGTCATGCCGGCCGGCACCCATGCCGCGCACAGCCAGGTGCCGGCGCAGATCGCCACCAGCATCGGCCACAGCCGTAGCATCAGCTGCCCGAAGCGCGGCCCGCCGAACAGCTGCACCACGTTGGTCACCATCGACGGCGCCACCAGCAGCGCCGCGGCCTGCGCGGGCGGCATCACCAGCCCCAGCATGCCCACCGCAACCGTGGGCAAGCCCAGGCCCACCACCCCCTTGACAAAGCCTGCCAGCAAGAACGTCAGGCCGATAAAGGCGGCTTGGGTGGCGATTGCTTCCATCGTCATCGCTGCTCCCCCTCAGCCCGCCTTGTGGTCATGCACCGCGCGGCTGTCCGCCGGCGCCTGGTCGCGCTCGTTCAGCCCGTAGTCGCGCAGCACCTGCGCCACGCGCAGCCGGTAGCCGGCAAACACGCCGCCGCGACCGGCCGCCTGCGCCTGGCGATGAGCCAGCGTATTGCGCCAGGCGATCACCGCGGCCTCGTCGCGGAAGAACGACAGCGACAGCAGCTTGTTGGGGTTGGTCAGGCTCTGGAAGCGCTCCACCGAGATAAAGCCGTCGATGGCCTCCAGCTGCGGGCGCAGGTGCGCGGCGATATCGAGGTAGTTGTCCTGCCGGCCCGGCGCGGGCTCGACTTCGAAGATGACTGCGATCATGTTGTCTCCTGGGGGCAATGGCGGGAATCAAAGGAAATGCGGAATGCGTGCGTTCAGCGACGGACGATAGCGGAATGCCTGCGCCAGCGCGGCCGGGTCGGCCCCACGCGCACGCAGCGCCGCCACCGTGGCGGCAGCCAGCGCCTGCGCCAGGCGGTCGCCGGGACAGGCATGGCGGCCGTGGCCGAAGGTCCATGGCCGTTCGCCGGCCGCGGCACCACTGCACGACGCCGCGGCCAGCAGCACCAGCACCGCGTCGCCGGCCTTGACGGCGTGGCCGCACAGTTGCGCATCGGCGGCCAGGAAGCGCCGCGTATTCTGCACCGGCGGATCCTCCCGGGCGACCCGCGCCACCACGGCATCGAGCGGCAGCCCTGACTGCGTCGTGTCGCGACCCAGCCGCAGCAGCGTATTCCCGGCCAGCGCCGCGGTGGCTTCGCAGGCTTGCACCAGCAGGCCGATGATGTTGGCGGCGACCGCCTGCGCGTCGATGCCGGCGGCACGGGCTGCCTGCCGCAGCGCCGGCAGCGGCCCTGCGCCGTCCGCCGCATCGGCAAGCCAGTGCCCCAGCCATTGAGCGGCCTCGGCGCCTGCGCGCACGGCCGGTGCATCGGCCAATGGCGACTGCGCGCCGGCGAAGGCCGCAACCCGTTGTGCGGCTTCGGCCGCGCTGCTGCCTTCGTTGGCAACCGGCAGGCCAAGCAGGTCGGCGACCGTGACGACCGGCAGCGTGAACAGCCAGCGATTGATGCACTCGCCGGACATGGCGGCCCAGGACGCTTCGCCGGCATCGAGCACCGCCGCCAGCACCGTTGCGCGCTGCGCCGCG
Organism: Cupriavidus sp. FW305-27; assembly: GCF_058787995.1. Taxonomy (NCBI): domain Bacteria; kingdom Pseudomonadati; phylum Pseudomonadota; class Betaproteobacteria; order Burkholderiales; family Burkholderiaceae; genus Cupriavidus; species Cupriavidus sp. FW305-27. The sequence goes on along the minus strand of NZ_JBYTAG010000071.1, from coordinate 7,593 downwards.
GCGGCCGGGTCGATACCCGCCAGCATCGGCATCAGCAGGGCCTTGAGCGGCGCGTGCGCGGCGCCGTCGTTCATCCGGACCAACCGGCCGAACAGCTCGCCGGCGGCGGTGCCGGCCAGCGCGGGCGGCACCGGCTGTGCGGGCGGCCGCACGCGGCAGTCGGAGTGGGCAAGCACGTCGGCCACTTCCTGCGGGCCGGCGGCAACCCACAGGCCAAGGCGGTCATCGCGGAAGAATGGCTGGCTGGCGGCCAGCTCCCGGTAGTACGGGTACGGGTCGGGATGGGTGACGGCGCTGAGCGGATCGATATCGGTATCGGGCATGGCGGCACAGTGGATGGAAGTGCTGAGTCCTTGCAGCGAACCCAGCGCCCGGGGGCGGGCGGACAGTCACATCATGCCGCCGCGGCGCAGGCCGAAGGTTCATGGTGACATGAACTATCGAATGAAGTGACGCAACGCCGCCACACCCTGGGACTTCACGCATCCATTCGCGCCAGCTCCCCTTCCCCTTGCGCCGCTTCCGTCGCCGGCTCGTCGTTCCGGTGCGCCAGCCGGTACAGCACCGGCAACACCAGCAAGGTCAGCGCCGTCGACGACAGGATGCCGCCGATGACGACCGTCGCCAGCGGACGCTGCACCTCGGCACCCGTGCCCGTGGCCAGGGCCATCGGCACGAAACCAAGCGACGCAACCAGCGCGGTCATCAGCACCGGCCTCAGCCGCGTCAACGCCCCATCGCGGATCGCCGCATCCAGCCCATGGCCTTCCTCGCGCAGCGAGCGGATAAACGACAGCATCACCAGCCCGTTGAGCACCGCCACGCCGCACAGCGCGATAAAGCCCACCGCCGCCGAGATCGACAGCGGAATGCCGCGCAGCCATAGCGCCAGGATGCCGCCGGTCAGCGCGAACGGGATGCCGGTGAAGACCAGCAGCCCGTCCTTGACGTTGCCGAACATGGCGAACAGCAGCACGAACACAATCCCCAGCGCCAGCGGCACTACTATGCGCAGCCGCGCGGTGGCGGACTGCAGCTGCTCGAAGGTGCCGCCCCAGCTGGTCCAGTAGCCCGCCGGGATCTGCACGCGCGCGCGGATGGCGGCCTCGGCCTCGGGCACGAAGCTGCCGATATCGCGCCCGCGCACATTGGCGCTGACCACGATGCGGCGCTTGCCGTTCTCGCGCGAGACCTGGTTGGGGCCCGGTGCGATATCCACGCTGGCGACTTCGCTCAGAGGGATATAGCTGGTGCGCGCTGCGGCTTCCTTCGGCAGCGGCACCGGCAGGCGCCGCAGCGCTTCCACGTCCTCGCGCACGGCATCGGGCAGGCGCACCACGATGTCGAAGCGCCGGTCGCCGCTGAAGAAGGTGCCAGACACCTTGCCACCGATGCCGATCGCCACCGCATCCTGGATATCGCTCAGGTTCAGGCCATAGCGCGCCGCCTTGTTGCGGTCGATCTGGACTGTCAGCATCGGCAGGCCGGTGGTCTGTTCGACCCTCACCTCGGCCGCGCCGGGGATGCCCTGCAGCACCGCCGCGATGCGATTGGCGGTCTGCTCCAGCACGGCGTTGTCGTCGCCGAACACCTTGACCGCCACGTCGGAGCGCACGCCCGAGATCAGCTCGTTAAAGCGCAGCTGGATCGGTTGCGAGAATTCATAGTTGTTGCCCGGCAGCTTGCCCACCTCATCGCGGATCGCGGCGATCAGCTGGTCGCGCGTGCGGCGCGGCTCGGGCCATTGCGACATGGGCTTGAGCATGATGTAGCCGTCGGAGATATTCGGCGGCATCGGGTCGGAGGCGATCTCCGCGGTGCCGGTGCGCGCAAAGATGCGCTCGATCTCCGGGAACCTGGCCTTCAGCGCGGTTTCCACCTGCTGCTGCATCGCCACGGATTGCGTCAGGCTGGTGCCGGGGATGCGCAAGGCCTGGATCGCCAGGTCGCCTTCATTCAGGCTGGGCACGAACTCGCTGCCCAGCCGCGTGGCAATGGCCAGGCACAATGCCACCGCCACGCCGGCAAACGTCAGCACCACTGGCGTCGCGGCCAGCGAGCGCTCCAGCAGCACCGCGTAGCGGCGGCGTGCCCAGGCCATCAGCCGGTTCTCGCGCTCAGCCACGCGGTTGCCGATAAACTGCGCCACCGCGGCCGGCACGAAGGTCACCGACAGCACCATCGCGCCCAGCAACGCCAGCACCACGGTGAAGGCCATCGGGTGGAACATCTTGCCCTCGACCCCGGTCAGCGCAAAGATCGGCAGGTACACCACCATGATGATCAGCTGGCCGTACAGCAGCGGCCGGCGCGCCTCGCGCGCCGCGGCAAAGACTTCATGCAGGCGTTCCCTGCGCGTGAGGGGCCGGCCGTGGCGCTCCTGCGCATGCGCCAGCCGGCGCACGCAGTTCTCGACGATCACCACCGCGCCGTCGACGATGATGCCGAAGTCCAGCGCGCCCAGGCTCATCAGGTTGGCGCTGATGCGGTAGTGCACCATGCCCGTGAAGGTGAACAGCATCGACAGCGGGATCACCAGCGCGGTGATCAGCGCCGCGCGCAGGTTGCCCAGGAACAGGAACAGGATGGCGATCACCAGCACCGCGCCTTCCAGCAGGTTCTTCTTGACCGTGGCAATGGCCTTGTCGACCAGCGTGGTGCGGTCGTACACCGTGACCGCCTGCACGCCCTTGGACAGCGTGCGGTTGATCTCGGCCATCTTGCGGTCCACCGCCTGCGAGACCGTGCGGCTGTTCTCGCCGATCAGCATGAACACGGTGCCCAGCACCACCTCGCGGCCGTTCTCGGTGGCCGCGCCGGTGCGCAGCTCGCCGCCGGTCTGCACGGTGGCCACGTCGCGCACGCGGATCGGCAGGCCCTGCGCGGTGCCGACGATCACGTCGCGGATATCCTCAAGCGAGCGCACCTGCCCCGGCACGCGCACCAGGTACTGCTCGCCGCGGCGCTCGATATAGCCGGCGCCGACGTTGTCGTTGTTCTTCTCCAGCGCGCTCACCACATCGGCCAGCGACAACCCGTACGACGCCATGCGCTCCAGACTGGGCGCGACCACATAGGCACGCGCATGGCCGCCGATGGCATTGACCTCGGTCACGCCGGGTACGTTGCGCAGCTGCGGGCGGATCACCCAGTCCTGGATCTCGCGCAGGTCCGACAGCGTATAGGGCGTGCCATCCGGCTTGCGCGCTCCGGGGTCGGCCTCGACCGTCCACAGGTAGATCTCGCCCAGCCCGGTCGAGATCGGGCCCATCGCGGGCGTGATGCCGGCAGGCAGCTTGTCGCGCGCTTCCTGGATGCGCTGGTTGACCAGCTGGCGCGCAAAGTGGATATCGGTGCCGTCGCGGAAGATCACCGTCACCTGCGACAGCCCGTAGCGCGACAGCGAGCGCGTCTGCTCCAGCCCGGGCAGGCCCGCCATCACGGTCTCGACCGGATAGGTGATGCGCTGCTCGGTCTCCAGCGGCGAATAGCCCGGCGCGGCAGTGTTGATCTGCACCTGCACGTTGGTGATATCCGGCACCGCGTCGATCGGCAGCCGGGTGTAGCTGTACAGGCCCAGCGCGGCCATGCCCAGCACCGCCAGCAGGACCAGCCAGCGTTGCTCGATGGCAAAGCGGATCAGACGTTCAAACATGCACGCCTCCCGCTCAGTGCTCATGCCCGGCGCTGGCTTTGCCCAGCTCGGACTTGAGGATGAAGCTGTTGGCCGCGGCGTAGCGCGTACCGGCCTGCAGGCCCTCGGTCACCTCCACCAGCTTGCCGCCGGCGCGCCCGGTCTTGACCGGCTGCACCGCAAACCCACCCGGCACGGCGATGAACACCACGCTCTGGCCGTCGACCTGCTGCACCGCGTCGGCCGCCACCGTCACCGGCACCTGCGCCGGCGCGCCCAGCACGCTGACCGTGACGAACAAACCCGGGCGCCACGCCATGCCGGGATTGGCCAGCGTCACGCGCGCCTTGGCCGTGCGCGTCTGCTCGCCCAGCAGCGCGCCGACGTAGGACACCTTGCCCTCGGCCTGCGTGTCCGAGGCGCTCGAGCGCACCGTGACCGCTTCGCCAACGCGCACCTGGTCCAGGTCGCGCGCGGACACCACGAACTCCGCCCATACCGAACTCAGGTCGGAGACCGTGAACACGCTGGTGGCTTCCTGGACTGCTTCGCCCAGCGCCAGGTGCTTCTCGACCACGATGCCATCGAACGGGGCAAGCAGCGCAAACTGGTTCAGGCTGCCGCCCTTGCCCGCGCTGTTCTCCGTGGCGCCAATCGCGGTCAGCTTCTGGCGCGCGTTCTGCACCGCGATCTGCGCTTCCTCCAGCGCTGTGCGGGCCTGCTGGTAATCCTGCTCGGCGGAGATCTTCTCCTGCCACAGCGTCTTCTCGCGCGCATAGGTGGCACGCGCCAGCCCCTCGCGCTTCTGCGCCGCCAGCAGCTCGCTGCGCTGCTCGGCCAGCGTCGTGCTGGCGAGCAGCGCCAGCACTTCGCCCTTGCGCACCTGCTGGCCAAGGTTGGCCGGCACCGCCTGCGCCACGCCCGCCACGCGCGGAACCACGTGCGCGGTGCGGTCTTCATTGAAGCGGATCTCGCCCGGGAATTCGACGCTGCTGCGCAGCGGCGCCGCGGCGGCGGTGGCGATGCCGATGCCGGCCTGCTGAATCTGCGCAGGCGTCAGCGCGATCAGGTGCGGCTTGCCTTCGGCTTCCGGTTTCGCCGCGGGGGCGCTGGCGTCAGCGTGCGCGGCCGCCTTGCCTCCTTCCTTGCCATGTTCGTGCTCCTCGGCATGCCCGTGCCCGGCCTCGCCGGTGGCGCCGCCGCCCTTGCTGGTGGACAGGATCGCCGCGCCGCCCAGCAGCCCCGCGACCAGGATGGCCACCACGGCGGCCCGTTGTTGCTTGCTCATTGCCATGTCTGCAGCTTCCGTATCAGTGTCCGAGGATGCGGTCGATGCTGGCCGCCGCGTCATAGGTGCGGGCCAGCACGTCCAGGTAGCGGATGCGCGCCTGGAACAGCGTGCGCTGGGCATCCAGCACATCGAGGAAATTGAATTTGCCGGCCTCGAACCCGCGCGAGGCAGCGGCATAGGCCTGCTCCGCCCCGGGCAGCACCGAGGCCTGCAGCGTCTGCGCCGCGGCGCGCGATACCGACAACTGCGTCGACGCCTGCTGCAGCTCACCGACCAGGCGGATGCGCGTGGCCGCGTGCGTGTCCTGCGCCTTGTCGGCGCGGCGCAATGCGGCGTACAGGTTGCCCTGGTTGCGGTCAAACAGCGGCAGCGGGATCGCCATGCCCAGCACGGCCATATTGCGGTTGGCCTCGTTGTCGCGCTTGGCGCCCAGGCTCACGGTCACGTCGGGGTACTGGCGGCTGCGCGCCACGGCGACTTCGGCGCGGCTGCGCTCGGCAGAAAGGCGGCTTGCCGCCAGCTGCGGCGAGTCTTCCAGCGCCGCTTGCAGTGCTGCCGGCGCGGGGCGCGAGGGCAGCGCGTCAAGGTCGCCCTGCGCCTGCGCAAAGTGCGGCACGGCATTGCCCCACAGCGCGGCCAGCGATTGCCGTGCGGATTGCAGCGCGCCGGTGGCCTCGGCCAGTTCCAGCTCGGCATTGGCCTGTTCGACCCTGGCACGCGTTTCTTCCAGCGGCGCGACCTTGCCGGCGGCCACGCGCCGCCCGGCCGCCGCGGCCGCCTTGCTGGCGATGCCGACCGAGCCTTCGGCCAGCTTGACGCGCTCCTGCGCCACCAGCACGCCAAAGAAGCGCGTGATCACCGCGGCGCGCAGCTCGGCGCGTACGCTGCCCAGTTCGGCCTGCGCCAGCTCGCGCCCGCGCTCGGCCACGCCGATGCGCGCGGCGCGCTTGCCGCCGAGTTCGATCGGCAGGTTGATCTGGCCGGTGGTGGAGCGCGTGGCCTTGCGCGTGTCTTCCATCGACACGGCCAGTTCGGGATTGGGCAGCACGCGCGCCTGCGTGACATCGCCCTCGGTGGCGTCAAGCTCTTTGCCCGCCGCGGACAGCGTGAAGCTGCCGGCTTCGGCCAGCGCCAGCGCGGCGTCGAGCGTGAGCGTGCCGACAGGCTCTTGCCCCGGGGCCGGCGAGGATGCCGATGGCTGCGCCATGGCAGGGGGCGGCGTCTGCGCGACGCCATGGATCGGGCTGGATAGGACGGCCGCCAGCCCAAGCGGCAGCAAAAGTCTTCGCATCGAATTGCACCAGGAAAGGAACCGGGAGAATTCGGCGAGACGCCTGACGTCAGGGACTCAGGAAAACCAGGAAATGGAAGCGTCGTCTCGCCGGCTAAGCGAGACGCGGCCACTGCGGACGGTCGGGCGCCCGCGCACTGTGCGAAGAGAAGCTGGGCTGCGACGCCGGTGGTGCCAGTTCCACCCGGCGCATGGCGTGCACGTCGGGCGCGTCGGCCCGTGCAAACGGCAGCGAAGCGATATGGCAGACGCCGCAGTCGGGATCGGGCAGGCCGAGCTTGGCCTTGTCCTGCGCCTTCTGCGCGGGCTGGTCCTGCTTGCCGCTGTCGGCCTTGTGCTGGTGCTCGTGGTGCCCGAAATGGGCCTTGGCCGAAGCCGCCACCTCATGCCGGCAATACGCGGCGGCTCCCGCCCAGGCGAACTGGAGCGGCAGGACGAGCGCAAGAAGGATGAGGATGAGCCGTTGCATAGGGGAAGTGGCAGCTGCCCTGGCCGCCGGGCATCAGGCGCCGGGGAAGTGCAGCGAGCCGCAAGTTTAACCGAGCCGCACCGGGCATTCCGGCGACGGGGTCATTACATTTGCGTCATGCCACGGATCATTTCCGCCCTCGCCCATTAATTCAATTTTTTTGAATAACTTGTCCGGCAACTGACCTGCTTCCGCATCGATGGCGCTCCTATAGTTCTGTACATGAACGGCACGCACACAACGCAAAGCCTTCTGACAAATTCAACGAGCTTAAGGAGAACCATCATGACCAAGACCACCCGCCTCGCTACCGCCCTGCTCCTGTCGCTGGCCGCCCTGGGCGCCGCGCAAGCCGCCACCGCCGCCGAACAAGTGCCCGGCGACAAGTACGGCTACAGCTTCCGCAGCACCGTGCCCGGCGACAAGTATGGTTATGAGTTCCGCAGCCATGATGTGTTCACGGAAGGCGCCCGCGTCGGCAAGGCCGATCCGTTTGTCGACGGCGCACGCACGCTGGCCGGGCTGGACCGCAGCGGCGTGTCGGCCGCCCCAGCGCGCAGCTTCGACACCTATTCCGAAGGTAGCCGTGCCGGCAAGTTCGATCCCTATGGGGAAGGCGCGCGCGCCTGAGCGATACCGGCACCCGGCCAGCAAGAAGGCCAGCGAATCCGCTGGCCTTTTGTCATTCGTCGCGCCCCAGCCTGTGCATGGCCTCGCGCAGGGTCCGCATCTGGGCGCTGAAGCTGGTGCAGGCGTCGCAGATCGCCAGGTGGGAGCGCATGCGCAGCCGCTCGCCCCATGACAGCGGCCGGTCCAGGCCCTTCATGGTGAGGTGGTGGATCTCTTCGCAGTTCGGCAGCAGGCGGCGGGAAGGGCGGGAATCTGGCATGTTGCTCAGTGGCTTATCC
>NZ_JBYTAG010000070.1:0-36093 GCF_058787995.1 Cupriavidus sp. FW305-27 | reverse complement strand
GTCTCCTGCCGCCCCCACCACCCGATAACCATGACCGCATTTTTCCATCGCCAGGACGGCGCGCTTGCCGTCGAGCAGGTGCCGCTGGCGCGCATCGCCGCTGAATTCGGCACGCCCACCTATGTGTACTCGCGCGCGGCGCTGACCGCTGCCTACCAGGCCTACGCCGCCGCCTGCCAGGGCCGCAAGGCGCAGGTCCAGTACGCCATGAAGGCAAACTCCAACCTGGCGGTGCTGCAGGTGTTTGCCAAGCTCGGCGCCGGCTTCGACATCGTCTCGGGCGGCGAACTCAAGCGCGTGCTGGCCGCCGGCGGCGACCCGCGCAAGGTAGTGTTCTCGGGCGTGGGCAAGAGCGCGGCGGAAATGGAACTGGCGCTGGCACATGACGTGCGTTGCTTCAATGTCGAGTCGATCCCCGAGCTGGACCGCCTCAACGAAGTGGCCGGCCGCGTGGGCAAGCGTGCGCGCGTGTCGCTGCGCATCAACCCGGACGTGGATGCCAAGACGCACCCGTATATCTCCACCGGCCTGAAGGGCAACAAGTTCGGCATCGCCTTCGAGGACGTGCTGCCGACCTACCGCGCCGCGGCCGCGCTGCCGCATCTGGAAGTGACTGGCATCGACTGCCATATCGGATCGCAGATCACCGAGGTCGAGCCCTATCTGGAAGCACTGGACAAGGTGCTGGACGTAGTCGAGGCGCTCGAGCGCGACGGCATCCGCCTGGAGCATATCGACGTGGGCGGCGGCCTGGGCATCACCTACACCGACGAAACCCCGCCGGACATCACCGGCTTTGCCACCACGCTGCTGGAACGCGTGGCCGCGCGCGGCCACGGCCACCGCGAGGTGCTGTTCGAGCCGGGCCGCTCGCTGGTGGGCAACGCCGGCGTGCTGCTGACGCAGGTGGAGTTCCTCAAGCCCGGCGCGGCCAAGAACTTCTGCATCGTCGATGCCGCCATGAACGACCTGGCACGCCCGGCCATGTACGAGGCCTACCACCGCATCGAGCCGGTGGTGCTGCGCGACGCGCAAGCGGCGACCTACGACATCGTCGGCCCGGTGTGCGAATCCGGTGACTGGCTCGGCCGCGACCGCGCGCTCGCGGTGCAGCCGGGCGACCTGCTGGCAGTGATGTCGGCCGGCGCCTACGGCTTCACCATGAGCTCCAACTACAACACCCGTCCGCGCGCCGCCGAAGTGATGGTCGATGGCGCCAGCGTGCACCTGGTGCGCGAGCGCGAACTGGTCGAGGACCTGTTCCGCGACGAGCGCCTGCTGCAGGACTAAGACCCCAAGCCCGGCCCGCCTACGCGGTGGGCTGGCGCGCCCCCGCGGGCTTGCGCAGCCGCCACCACAGCCGCATCCCCAGCAACACGAACACCACCGCCGCATAGATCGACACTTCGCCAAAGTCGTTCTTGCCCGCCTTGTGCCACCAGTAGTGCAGGATGGCCAGCACCGCGATCGCATAGACCAGCTTGTGCAGCGCCTGCCAGCGCTTGCCGCCCAGCCAGCGCACCATGCCATTGGTGGAAGTCAGCGCCAGCGGGATCATCAGCATGAAGGCGGTGAAACCCACCGTGATGAAGGGCCGCTTGTACACATCCTTGATCATGTAGGCGAGGTCAAAGCCGCGGTCCACCCCGATCCACAGCAGGAAGTGCTGCAGGCCGTAGAAGAACGCGAACAGGCCCAGCATGCGCCGCAGCTTGATCAGCCAGTTCCAGCCAGTGAGGCGGCGCATCGGGGTGATGGTCAGCGTCAGGCACAGCATCACCAGCGTCCAGGTGCCGGTGGAGCGCGTCACGAATTCAAGCGGATTGGCGCCGAACTGCTCCGTGGCACCCAGGTACAGCAGCCGTACGAACGGCAGCAGCGCCAGCAGCCAGACCGCAAGCTTGAGCGCGCGCACGCGCTGCGGCGACAGCGTGGCCAGGCCGGCCGGCTTGCGCGCCGCCACGGCGGCGGCGCTGGTGGAAGAGGTAGCCATGCGCTCGCCTTGCATCAGAAGAACTTCTTCAGGTCCATGCCCTGGTACAGCGACGCCACCTGCTGGCCGTAGCCATTGAACGGCAGGGTCTTGCGCTTGGGTGCGAACAACGCGCCAAAGCCGCTGCCGCGCTCCTCGCCGATGCGGCGCTCGGTGGCCTGGCTCCAGCGCGGATGGTCCACGTCCGGATTCACGTTCGAATAGAAGCCGTATTCCTGCGGCGCGGCCAGGTTCCAGCTGGTGGGCGGCTGCTTGTCGACAAAGCGGATCTTCACGATCGACTTGGCGCTCTTGAAGCCGTACTTCCACGGCACCACCATGCGCACCGGCGCGCCGTTCTGGTTGGGCAGGACCTCGCCGTACAGGCCGAAGGTCAGCAGCGCCAGCGGGTGCATGGCCTCGTCCATGCGCAGGCCCTCGCTGTACGGCCAGTCGAGCACGCCGCTGCTGACGCCGGGCATCTGCTTCTTGTCGGCCAGCGTGATGAACTGGATGTACCTGGCACCAGGCTGCGGCTCGACGCGCCGGATCAGCTCGGCCAGCGGGTAGCCGACCCACGGGATCACCATCGACCAACCCTCCACGCAGCGCAGGCGGTAGACGCGCTCTTCCATTGCCGCCAGCTTCATCAGCTCGTCCAGGTCATAGACCTTGGGCTTCTTCACCAGCCCCTCCACCGACACCTGCCATGGGCGCGGGCGCAGCGTGCCGGCGTTGCGCGCCGGGTCGGACTTGTCGGTGCCGAATTCGTAGAAGTTGTTGTAGGTGGTGACGTCCTCGAAGGGCGTGCGCTTGTCGGTGATGACATAGGCGTTGTTGGGCGTGGCGGCCAGCTTCTGGCCGTGCTGCCCCTGCGCCAGGGCCTGGCGCGCAAACCACGGCGCCAGCGTGCTGCCGGCTGCGCCGGCCGCGGCCAGCGCCAGCATGCGGCGGCGCGCTTCGAAGACGTGACGGGGCGTGACCTCGCCGGCGGCGATATCGCCGCCGCGCAGCCATTTGGGGGAAGGGATCAGCATGGTTTTCCTCGTTGCCTGGCCGTGCCGGCGCCGGTCGCGCCCACACGCTTGCAGGATTGGACTCTGGCCTTGGTCGGAGAGTGCTGGCCAGTCCTGACAGTTTTTTGTGCCTGCGTCGGAATGCCGCGGGTCATGAGGCGCCAGGCGCACGCAATGTGCCGCCAGCACCTCGCGCGCGGCTATCCGCCCTGGTATTGCTGGTACACCATCTGAGCCACCGTGAGCAGCCGCGCCCGCTCCAGCGGGCCCGCCAGCGCAAAGCCCAGGTCGCGGTCGATCCAGTAGAAGGCCATCATCGGGTCGCGGCCGGCGGCTGGCCGCCTGGAGCCTGCGCCTGGCATGCGCTCGACGCGGAAGCCCGTATCGGGCGTGCCCTGTGCCATGCGCCGCAACTGCAGCGACAGGCGCGTACCGTCGTCCGCTTCATACATCAGGATGGCCGACGGGCCGCCTTCGGCCACGCCCAGGCGGCCGCCAATCAGGTGGAAGCCCTGCGCGCGCAGGTCCGGCACCTGCAGCGCCGTGCCCAGGCGCTTGGACAGCCATGCGATCAGATGGGCCTCTTCCGTCGCCGCGACTTCAACCGGGTGGCGCATTTCCGGAGCGTAGACCGCGTGCGTCGCCAGCGCCTCGCGCGCAAAGCGCTCGCCGGGCGCCAGCACCAGCGTGCTGCCGCCAAGGCGGTCATGCGCCAGCCAGCCGAGAGCGCTGCCCACCGCCAGCAGTGCCACCGACGCGCAGGTGGCCGCCAGCGCCATCGCCCAGCGCGGCCTGGTTCGCGCGGCATTGCGCTTGCGATCTCCGTGCAGCCCCGGCGGCAAGGCCGCGAGCGGTACGGGTTCGTTCAGTACGGGATCCAGCGCCCCGTGCAGGGCATCGGCCTGCCTGCGCCAGACTGCGACCTGTGCCGCCGCCTCCGGATGCTGCGCCAGGTACGCCTCCACGGCGGCGCGCCGCGCGCCGGAAAGCTGGCCATCGGCGTAGGCATGTAGATCGGCTTCGTGGATGGCGGACATCATTTCACCCGCTGCAGGGGCTTGCCGGAAGCTGCCGGCACGGCAGCGGGCGCCTTGCCGTCGAGCAGCCGCCGCATCTGCTCGCGCGACCGCGCCAGGCGCGACATCACCGTGCCCTGCGGAATATCGAGCACGCGCGCGGCCTCGGCGTACGTCAGTTGTTCCAGGCTGACCAGCAGCAGCACCGCGCGCTGCGCCTCCGGCAGTTGCGCCAGCGCCTGCACCAGGTCGCGGCGCAGACCGGGGTCGTCAGCGGGGGCGCTGACCTCGGGCAGCGTCTCGGTGGTGACCACCAGTTCCTTCCTGCGCACGGTATTCAGGCGCAGGCGGTGCATCAGGGTCAGCAGCCACGGCAGCAGGCCATCGGCGCCGTCGCCCCACCAGGCGCCGGGGCGCAGGCGGAAGCGCCAGCGGTAGCGCAGCGCGCGCTCGAGCGTGTCCTGCACCAGGTCGTCGGCCAGCGCCGCGTCGCCGGTGAGGCCGCGCGCATGGCGCCGCAGCCGCGGCGCCAGCGCGACGAGCTGGCCGTCAAACCCTTCCATGCCGTGGCTGCGGTGGCTGCCGAAGCGTCAGGGCTTGGCCACGTGCCAGACGTTGTTGAGGTTGTCGCCGGTGCGGTCGCCCGGCTTGGCGTCCTTGGCAAAGCGGTACAGCGGCATGCCGCGGTACGCCCACTGCTTGCCGCCGTCATCGCGCGTGATGATGGTGTACTGGCCCGACGCATTGCTGCCAGGCGCGGCCATCAGCGGCGGCCAGTTGGTGGCGCACGGGCCATTGCAGGCGCTCTTGCCGCTGCCGGCGGTGTCGCGGTCGAAGGTGTACAGCGTCAGGCCCTGCGGATCGGTCAGCACGCCACTGGTCACCTTCACCGTGGGCGGCAAGTTGCCGGCGCCGCCGCCACCGCCCAGGCCCATGCCGGAACAACCGGCGAGCAGGACAGCCGCACAGCCGAGCGCGAGCGCGGCGGGACGAACGAGGGATGCTGCAGTGGTAAGACGCACACGTGCCATGATCTTGTTCTCCATGCAAACCGGTGCCGCCAGCCGGCACCGCTCCTCAAGTAAACACCGGATGTGACGCCTTTATTCCATGGGCATCCAGAAAAATTGAAAAAAGACGAAAAAAAACCTGCCCGGAGGCAGGTTCTTGCATTGCAGCATGGCGCCGCGTCACAGTTCGCCGTAGCTGTGCAGGCCCGACAGGAACATGTTGACGCCCAGGAACGCAAAGGTCGTCACCAGCAGGCCGACCAGCGCCCACCAGGCCGCCACCGTGCCGCGCAGGCCCTTCATCAGCCGCATGTGCAGCCACGCCGCGTAGTTCAGCCAGACGATCAGCGCCCAGGTTTCCTTCGGGTCCCAGCTCCAGTAGCCGCCCCAGGCCTCGGCCGCCCACAGCGCGCCCAGGATGGTGGCGATGGTGAAGAAGGCAAAGCCGACTGCAATGGCCTTGTACATCACATCATCGAGCAGTTCCAGCGATGGCAGGCGTTCGGCCAGGATGCCGCGCTGCTTGAGCAGGTAGGCCACCGAGACCATCGCCGCCAGCGCAAAGGTGCCGTAGCCGATAAAGTTGGCCGGCACGTGGATCTTCATCCACCAGCTTTGCAGCGCCGGCACCAGCGGCTGGATCTCCTGCGCATTGCGGCTGACCGTGTACCACAGCAGGAAGCCCACCGCGGCCGACACCACCAGCATCACGAACGGACCCAGCGCGCGCGTGGCGTAGCGGCCTTCGTAGTAGAGGTAGAACAGCGAAGTGATCAGCGTGAACAGCACGAACACTTCATAGAGGTTGGAAATGGGGATGTGGCCGATGTCCGTGCCGATCAGGTAGGACTCGTACCAGCGCACCAGCAGGCCGGTGAAGCCCAGCACCACCGCGCCCCAGCACAGCTTGCTGCCGATGCTGTAGCCCGTGTTCGAGCGCGCCGCCAGCCCGAGCCAGTAGAACAGCGTGGACAGGAACACCAGCGCGCTCATCCACAGGATGGCTGACTGGCTCGACAGGAAGTACTTCAGGAAGAAGGCCTGGTCCGCGCGCGCCAGCTGCCCCTGGTAGAGCTGGATCGCGAACAGCGACAGCGCGGTGAGCGCCAGCATCAGCGGGCGCACCGCCTTCCAGTGCCAGCCGAGCAGCGCGAAGGTAGGCACGGCGCCGATCAGCACGGCCTTGTCGTAGCCATCCATCCACTGCCCGTATTGCGACAGCGCCACGCCGGCGCCAACCGCCAGCGCCAGCGCAAAGAGCCAGTCCACCCAGGTCAGACGGCGCAGGAAGGAAGGTTCGAGATAGGCCTCGTCAGCGCCGGTGTCGGCGCGCGTGGTGCCGCGCATGGCGGGACCGGCCTGGTTCACATTTGAGGACATAGCGTACCTGCTCAATTCAGTGGGGGGTGCCGGCGGGCTCGGGCGCCTCGCTGCGGCCCCCTGCGGCGCGGCCGATATCGTCACGCAGCGCCGTGAATTCCTTTTCGAAATCCATCGTGCGGCGCTGGGTCGACATCGCCATCAGCACATGGCTGCCAGGCTCGGTGTCGCCCTCGGCGGGCTTGTCTTTCACCCAGATCCAGACCCGGCGCTCGCGGATATAGAACATCGCGAACACGCCCAGCACCAGCAGCAGACAGCCAAGATACACGATGTTCTTGCCCGGCGCACGGGTCAGCTGGAACACGCTGGCCTTGATCTCCTTGAAGTCGTCGAGCTGCAGGAACACCGGCGCGCCGTAGAAGAAACTGTCCGACAGCGCGTTGATGGCCTGCTGCAGGAAGGTGCCGCTCTGGGCGCTATTGGCCACCACCGGCAGCTTGTCCTGGGCGCGCGCCAGCTGCCACAGCTCCCACATCGAACCGTTCAGGATCTTCAGGAGCACGTCGGCGGCCTTCTGCTGCTCGGCCGGGGGCACGGATTTCTCGAGGAAGGCGGCGATCGCGGTGAAACCGCCCGGGGGCGAATCCGGCGTGGGCCGCGTGGCGCCGGCGAACAGGTCGAGCGCACGCAGCGAGCTTTCGGCCAGCTGGCGGCGCAGGTCGGCCTTGTCATCGCCCGGCATCGACGCCAGCGCAAAGCGGCGCGCGGCTTCGCCGCGCAGCGCGCGGTCCTGCAGCGCGGCGCGCAGGCGCATCCAGTCGGCCACGCTGCCCTGGTCGTCGGCGGGGATGCGCAGATAGCGGAATGGTTCGCTGGGCGATTCACGCATGCCGGCCAGGAACACCGACTGGCCGTCCATCTGCACCGGCACCATGTAGTTGTTGAACTCGCGCGCCTGGCCGGTGCGGTCGCGCAGCTTGTACTGCACCGACGGGCCGACATTGCGCAGCGTCTTGGCGCGGTCGGTGCTGGCGGCGGCGCCCAGGTGCTTTTCCAGGGTCTCGTTGAACGATTTGCGCGCCACGCCACGCGCGTCGGGCTTGCCCGAGGCATCGGTGACGTTCTCGATATTCATCAGCCGGAAGTCGCTGAACTCGACCGTCAGGCCATCGCTGTCGGCGTTGGTGCCGGTGCCCGCCAGCGGCTTGTTGCCGCCCACCGCGCCATCGATGGTGAAGGTGGCGTGGCCGCTGCCCTGCATCGGGTAGCCGACGAACTTCAGGCGCGAGCCGCCGTCCTCGAAGCTGGACTGGTAGATGGCGATGCCGTCGACGATCAGCGGCTCGTTCACCTTGATGGTGGCCTCGGTCTGCTTGCCGGTGGCGCGGTCGGTCACGATCACGTCCGAGGCAAACAGCTTGGGCATGCCGGTCTCGTAGAAATCGACCTTGAACTTCTTGAGCGTGATCGCGAAAGGCAGGTCCTGCACCAGCGCGCCGTCCGAGATGTTCAGGATAGCGGTGGAGACGGTCGAGCCCTCGGGCACGTAGGCGTTGCCGCGAAAGCCCGGGTTGCTCGCCGACAGCCGGTGCTGCGGCGGGATCTCGCTGATGACCGCGTTGCCGCTGATCGGGGTCTTGCCGCCCAGCCACATCTGCGCGCGGATCAGCAGGTCGCCGTCCAGCAGGCCGCCAATACAGATCACCACGATGGCGGTGTGCGCCAGGATATAGCCGGCCTTGTTGGCCGCGCCGGCCTTGGCCGCCAGCAGGGTGGCGCCGTCATGCTCGACCGCCTTGAGGCGGTAGCCGCGGTTGCGCAGCAGCGCCGACAGGCGGCTCACCGCCTCGGTGCGCGGGCGCGCGCCGTCGAATTCGCCGCGGTGATGGAAGGCGCGCAGGCTGCGCTCGCGCACATGGTCCTTCCACGAGCGCATGTCCGCCACCATCCTGGGCGCATTGCGGATCAGGCAAAGGCTGGTCGACACCACCAGGAAGGCCAGGATCAGCAGGAACCACCAGGAACCGTAGACCTTCTGCAGCGACAGCGTGTGGAACACATCGGCCCAGAACGGCCCGAACTGGTTGACGTAGTTGGGATACGGCTCGTTCTGCTTGAGCACGGTGCCGATCACGCTGGCGATGGAGATCACCGTCAGCAGCGCGATCGCGAAGCGCATCGAGGACAACAATTCGACCGCGTCGCGCAGCACGCGGTGAGAGGTCTTCAGGTGCAGCCCTGAAGTGGAAGCGGTCGACATGTGCAGGGAAACCTAAAACAACGTGCGGCTGGAAATGAAAAAAGGGCGGACATGCTTTGGCAAGCAGGCCACCCTTTTCGATTGTGACAGGCGCGTTCGGTTGCATGCCGCGGCCCCCCGCCGGAACGGGGGACCGCCAAACCAACGCGCCGGCGCCTGGCGGGCGCCAGCGGAGTCGCGGAATCGTTATCGAACGCCGGCGACGTAATCCGCCACCGCCTTGATCTCGGCATCCGACATCTTGGCGGCGATGGTCGTCATGACCGGGTTGTTCTTGCGGGTGCCCTGGCGGAATGCCACCAGTTGTGCCTCGGTATAGTCCGCCCACTGGCCGCCGATGCGCGGGTACTGGGCGGGGATGCCGGCCGCAGTAGGACCGTGGCAGGCGGCGCAGGCGGGCACGCCCTTGGCTGCGATGCCGCCGCGGTAGATCTTCTGGCCGGCTTCGATGGTGTCCTTGTTCTTGGCGGTGGCCGGCTTGAGCGACTGCTTGGCCAGGTAGGCGCCGACGTTGCGCATTTCCTCGTCGGTCAGCACCGACGCCATCGGCACCATGATCGCGTTGTTGCGTGCCTTGGACTTGAAGTCGGCCAGCTGCTTGTGGACGTACTCGGGATGCTGGGCGGCCAGCTTCGGGTTGGCGGCGGCGGCACTGTTGCCGGCGGCGCCGTGGCAGCTCAGGCAGGCGGGCACATTGCGGTCGGGGGCACCTTGCGTGTACAGCGTTTCACCCTTGGCCGGGTCAGCCTTTGCGGCGGCCTGCTCTGCGGCAGATGCCATTCCGGAAAGGGCGGCGGCAGGAACGGCCAAAGCCAGGACACCCAGAATCTTCGCAATGCGGTTCATTCGCACACCTTCTCTGAATTGTTTTGGATACCGTGATGCGTGCCGCCCCGGCGCTTTGCCGGCGGTGAGGACGCGCCGGTGCAAAGGCTGGTATCGTGGCGACCCGCGCGCGGCTGACCGATCCGCAAAGCGCTGGCCGTGGCGGCAGACCCCGCCAGCCCGCTCCCGCAGCCGCCGCACCCTCCGGTGCAACGCGCAATGCGGGGCAAAGGCCCTGCCCACGATGGAACGACACACTAGGCTTCCCGCCCGGACGACGGCAGCCGAGGCACGCGGCCATGGATGCCACGCGTCACCCGTTCAGGAGACCGTAAACCGGCGTATTGTACAATAAGTTATGTGCCGGATTGATGCCTTGCGCCTTGTCATGCCCCTTTCGGGCTGCGCCAGATCAACCCCGGCGGGCGGCCCAGGCCGCCAGCCATCCCACCCTGGCGAGACCCCGGCCCCGGCATGCGCAATGCGCACAGCCTCCGCGGCCCGCCCCACCGCTCTAGCGCATGTCCCTTCTTCACCAGGCCCGCTTCTTCATCACCGTGAACCACCTGCGCGACCTGCCCGCCACGGCCGTGCCGGAGGTGGCGTTCGCCGGCCGCTCCAACGCCGGCAAGTCCACGGCCATCAACATCCTGTGCAACCAGAAGCGGCTGGCGTTCTCGTCGCGCACCCCCGGGCGCACGCAGCACATCAACTATTTCTCGGTGGCGCCGGTCAAGGCGCCCGACCCGCTCGCCTTCCTGGTCGACCTGCCCGGCTACGGCTATGCCGAGGTCTCGGGCTCGGCCAAGTACCACTGGCAGGGGCTGCTGAGCGACTATGTGCAGACGCGCCAGCAACTGTCCGGCCTGATCCTGATGATGGACGCGCGCCGTCCGTTCACGGATCTCGATTGCCAGATGGTGGAGTGGTTCCTGCCGACGGGGCGCCCCATCCACGTGCTGCTGACCAAGGCCGACAAGCTGACCAACAGCGACAACGCCAAGGCGCTGCGCGAGACCCGCAAGATGCTGCAGGGCTACGCCGAGCAGATGGAAACACCGGTGCCGATGACGGCACAGCTCTTCTCCAGCCTGAAGCGCCGCGGCATCGAAGAGGCGCAGGGCGTGATCGCCGGCTGGCTCAACCTGCCGGAAGCGCAGAAGGCCGAAGCCCGGTCCGCAGCGGAGAAGAGCGAGCCGCCTGCTGCCGATCCCGCAGTGTAATCACCAGGTCAGCACGCAAAAAAAAGCCCCGCTGCAAGCAACGGGGACAAACTTTCCCGCCGCTGGGGCGGGTACCCGCTCAGGGAGGAGTAGCGGGGGACACCGCGCCACGCAGGGCGCAACGCAAAGTGTCCGCGAGTATGATAGCGGGCACGCTCAAAAGTTTAGTTTTTCTTCGGCCAGCGGCTTTGGACCGCGCTTTGCCGCGCGCGCCGTGCTTGCCGGCCCGCTTTCCTGTCCAGCCCTACAGTCAAGAAGCCCGCCATGTCCACCTTCCCCGAATACCGCCCGCGCCGCATGCGCCGCGATGATTTCTCCCGCCGCATGATGCGCGAGCATCGCCTGTCGCCGGACAACCTGATCTACCCCGTCTTCATCCTTGACGGCCAGAACCAGCGCCAGGCGGTGGCGTCGATGCCGGGCGTCGAGCGCGTGTCGGTCGACCTGCTGATGCCGGTGGCCGAAGACTGCGTCAAGCTGGGCATCCCGGTGATCGCGCTGTTCCCGGTGATCGACCCGTCCCTGAAGACGCCGGACGGCATCGAGGCCACCAACCCCGAGGGCCTGGTGCCACGTGCCGTGCGCGCGCTCAAGGACCGCTTCCCCGAGCTCGGCGTGCTCTGCGACGTGGCGCTCGACCCGTACACCAGCCACGGCCAGGACGGCGTGCTGGACGACAACGGCTACGTCATCAACGATGTGACCGTCGAGATCCTGGTGCGCCAGGCATTGGCACAGGCCGAAGCCGGTGTCGACATCGTGGCCCCGTCCGACATGATGGATGGCCGCATCGGCGCGGTGCGCACCGCGCTGGAAGACAACGGCCATATCCATACGCGCATCATGGCGTACTCGGCCAAGTATGCGTCGGCGTTCTACGGCCCCTTCCGCGACGCGGTGGGCTCGGCCGCCAACCTGGGCAAGGGCAACAAGATGACCTACCAGATGGATCCGGCCAATACCGACGAGGCCCTGCGCGAGGTGGCACAGGACATCCTGGAAGGCGCCGACATGGTGATGGTCAAGCCCGGCATGCCGTACCTGGACATCGTGCGCCGCGTGAAGGACGAGTTCCGCTTCCCCACCTACGTCTACCAGGTCAGCGGCGAATACGCGATGCTCAAGGCCGCCGCGCAGAACGGCTGGCTGGACCACGACAAGGTGATGATGGAATCGCTGCTGGCCTTCCGCCGCGCCGGCGCCGACGGCATCCTGACCTATTTCGCGCGCGACGCCGCGCGGCTGCTGACGGCCTGAGCGGCTAACCGACAGAGCGCCTATGGAACTGCTAGGCTTCTCGGCCAGCCAGGTACACCCGCTCGTCTCGCTCACCGAGGCGGGCAACTTCCTCGGCAGCAATGCCGCGTCGCTGTTCGTCTGGGCGGATTTCTCCACAGAAGAAGTCACCGCCGCGCCGGATGCCTGGCGCGAGAGCGTGCGCCAGCTTGCCGGCGCGCCGATCCTGGACCTGCACCTGGCCGACGCCACCAATGCCGCGCATCCGTCGTATTTCGACACGACCAATGCGTACGACATGGTGATCTTCCGCAAGCTCACCTTCGAGACCAGCCGCGCCATCGCCGAGGCCGAGCCGCAGGACCCTGTGGCCGGCACGGCGAAGCCGTCCGCTGCCGAGTCCGCCGCCCGCCAGAAGCGCTATCCGCCCGGCTTCCTCCCGGCACTGGCCAAGATCGACACCCAGCCGGTCACGTTTTTCGTGTTCGACACGGTGCTGGTCACGGTGCGCTCGGGGCAATCGCGCACCGTTGACCAGGTGCGCCAGCGTCTGATCGAGCTATGCCAGGCACCACGCCCGCAGGCCACGCCCGTGCGTGGCAATGGCCAGCCGCTGCTGCACGGCGTGCGCCCGCCCAGCCGGCCCGAGGACCTGATGCTGCGCCTGCTCAATGCGATGGTCGACCGTTACCTGGAACTGCGCGCGCCGCTGACGCGCCAGCTCGACCGCTGGCAGCGCGCGCTGCTCAATTCGCGCCGCAGCTTCTCAAGCTGGGAGGGACTGCTGGATGCCCGCATCCAGCTGCGCAAGCTGGAGCACCTGAGCGAAGAGCAACGCGACGCGCTGCAGGAATTCCGCGACAGCCTGCTCGACAACCGCTTCAGCAGCGACCAGCCCGGCGGCCCGGCCAATGCGCCGGGGCGTGACGAGGTGCTGCTGGTGCGCATCAACGACGTGATGGAGCATATCCAGCGCGTGCTGGCGCACGCGCGCCGGCTGGAGGATTCGATCGAGTCGGCGGTGCAGATCCACTTCTCCGCGGTGGCGCACCGGACCAACCGCACCATGCGCGCGCTGACGCTGATCACGGCGCTGTTCATGCCGCTGACGCTGATCACCGGTGTCTTCGGCATGAACTTCGACCGCATGCCCTGGCTGCGCGAGCCGCACGGGTTCTGGTGGTCGATCGGCCTGATGGGCGCCGTGGCGCTGGGGCTGGCCGCGCTGTGGGCGCTGGGGCGGCGGCTGGAACGGTAGCCACCGCGCAGCACTAGGTACGCGTCAGGTGCTGGTACGCGTGCCGAAGGCCCGCTCCAGGCTTTCCAGGAAGCGGTTGGCCGACTGGTAGCCGATCACGCGCACCGGGCGCTCGCGCCCGTCAGGCCCGAACAGGATGATGCCGGGCGGCCCGAACAGGCCGAAGCGCTTGAGCAGCGCCTTGTCGTCGGCATTGTTGGCGGTCACGTCCGCCTGCAGCAGCACGATCTCGGACAGCCGCGCGCGCACGCGCGGATCGACGAAGGTCATGCGCTCCATTTCCTTGCAGCTGACGCACCAGTCGGCGTAGAAATCCAGCAGCACCGGCTTGCCTGCGGCGGCGGCCTGCGCCACGCGGGCATCGAGCTCGGCCACGCTGCGCACGCGCTCGAAGCGCACCGCCTGTGCGCCGGCAGCGGCTTCCGCGCCACCGCGTGCCACGCTCAGGTGCGACAGCGGCTGCAGCGGATCGCGCCCGCCCGAGGCCACGCCAATCAGCACGATCGCCGCTGCGATCGCAAACAGCACGCCCACGCCCTTGCCCACCCGCGCCAGGTTGCGCGGATCCGGGCCCAGGCCGTCAAAGGCGCCCAGGAACACCGCCGCCACCAGCAGCAGCGCCGCCAGCGCCAGCATCGAGGCCCAGGCCGGCAGCACCGGCCCCAGCATCCACAGCGCCACGCCCAGCAGCAGGAAGCCGAAGAAGCGCTTGGTGACCTCCATCCAGCGCCCGGCCCGCGGCAGCAGATTGCCCGCGCCCACGCCCACCAGCACCAGCGGCACGCCCATGCCGAGCGCCATGGCGAACAGCGCCGCGCCGCCGATCACGGCGTCGCGGGATTGCGCGATATAGGCCAGCGCCCCGGCCAGCGGCGCGGTGACGCAGGGCCCGACGATCAGCGCCGAGATCGCGCCCATTGCCGCCGCACCCGCCACCTGGCCGCCCTGGCGGCGGTTCGACGATTCGGTCAGGCGGGTCTGCCAGCGCTGCGGCAGTTGCAGCTCGTACAGCCCGAACATCGACAGCGCCAGGGCCACCATCAGCGCTGCGAACAGGCCCAGCACCCACGGTGTCTGCAGCGCGGCCGACAGGCCCTCGCCCAGCAGCCCGGCAGCCACGCCGACCGCCGTGTACACCACCGCCATGCCCAGCACGTAGGCCAGCGACACCACCAGCGCACGGCCGCGCGTGACGTGCTCGCCCACCACGATCGAGGACAGGATCGGCACCATCGGCAGCACGCATGGAGTGAACGTCAGCAGCAGGCCCAGGCCGAAGAACAGCGCGGCGATCAGGGCCAGGTTGCGGCTCGCCAGCGCGCCGGCGATACGGTCGCTGTCGTCGGCGCGCAGCACCGCGGGGGCGGCTGGCGCAGGGGCAGGCACGGCCGCCGGCGCATCCGAGCGCCCGCGCTTGCCGAACAGGTCGACCAGCCCGCTGCCGCCGACCTTGTACACGCTCTCCATCGGCGGATAGCACAGGCCCTTGTCGGCGCAGCCCTGCGAGGTGACCGTCAGCGACCACTTGCCGTCGGCCGGCGCCGCCTCCACCGGCACGCGGATGACCACGCTGTCGCGGTAGGTCTCCATCTCCTTGCCGAAGGTCTCGTCGAACTTGACCTTGCCCGGCGGATACGCCGGCATTCCCAGCTTCACGTCGGCGGGTTGCGCGGCAAAGGCGAAGCGCTCGCGGTACATGTAGTAGCCGGGGGCAACCTCGAAGCGCACCTCGACAGTCTTGTCGTCAAGCTGGCTCGCGGCGAAGCGGAAGGCCTGCTCCGGCGGCAGGAAGTCGTCTTCGGTGGCGGCATGCGCGCCGCCCGCCAGGCACACCCAGGCCAATGCCGCCAGCAGCGCTGCGGCAATATGCCGCGCCCAGACCTGCCCGCGCGCGCGCTCCGGAAGTGCCAAACCGATTGTCATCTCGCTGTTTCCTGTCTGTCTTGAACTGGGGGGCGGCGTACCTGCTGCTGCGCGGGCGCGGTTGCCCCTACTTTGCCGGCCCTGAGGCGGTCTCGGTCTCGCTGCTGACCCAGGCCAGGTACGGCGCGTAACCGGCCGTCACCGGCCACGCTATGAGTTCCGGCACGTCGTAGGGGTGATGTTGCCGGATCACGGCCTCCAGCGCAGCGTAACGTGCACGCGTGGTCTTGATCAGCAGCGGCCACTCCTGCGCGCGCTCCAGCTTGCCCTGCCACCAGTACTCGGACTCGACCGGCGCCAGGCGGTTCACGCAGGCGGCGGCGCGCGCCTCCAGCACTACCTGCGACAGGTGCGCCGCGGTCTCGGCATCTGGAGTATTGGTGATCACGACGATCACCTCGGCCGGATCGCCCGGGGCGCCGGCATCCGGCTGGCTGGCATGGCTTTGCATCGACATCTCCTTGCGGCAGGCACGGCGGCGGCCCAAAAACAAAAGAGCCAGGCAGATGCCTGGCTCGATTGTAAGCGGTGTGCCCGTACCCGTCGCCGCAGCGGCGGGCGGGAAACTACCTTATTCCGCGGCTTCTTCAGCCGGGGCTTCGGTGATTTCCGGACGATCCACCAGTTCGACCAGCGCCATCGGCGCATTGTCGCCCTGACGGAAACCGAACTTCAGGATGCGGGTGTAGCCGCCCGGACGGGTGGCGTAGCGCGGGCCCAGTTCGGTGAACAGCTTGGTGACCATGTCGCGGTCGCGCAGACGGGCGAAAGCCAGGCGGCGGTTGGCAACGGTGTCCTTCTTGGCCAGCGTGATCAGCGGCTCGACAACCTTGCGCAGTTCCTTGGCCTTGGGCACGGTGGTCTTGATCAGCTCGTGCTGGAACAGCGAGTTGGACATGTTGCGCAGCATCGCGAGACGGTGCGACGAGGTGCGGTTCAGTTTCCGCAGACCATGACGGTGACGCATGATGATTCCTTTCAGTTAAGTGTTTGACCAGCTCTTCTATCGTCCGATGCGGCTGGACGCGGGCCGGTAGTCATACGAGCCCTGGCACGAAGCCAGGGCGGTTACCGCGGTGCGGGACCAATGCCCCGCGCCACAATTACTTCTCCAGACCTGCGGGCGGCCAGTTCTCGAGCTTCATGCCGAGGGTCAGGCCACGCGATGCGAGGACTTCCTTGATCTCGTTGAGCGACTTGCGACCCAGGTTCGGGGTCTTGAGCAGTTCGTTCTCGGTACGCTGGATCAGGTCGCCGATGTAGTAGATGTTCTCGGCCTTCAGGCAGTTGGCCGAACGCACCGTCAGCTCCAGGTCGTCGACCGGGCGCAGCAGGATCGGATCGATCTGCGGCGTGCGGCTCGATGCAGCCTCGGCTGCCGACTCGGTGCCTTCCAGCGCGGCGAACACGGACAGCTGGTCGACCAGGATGCGGGCCGACTGGCGGATCGCTTCCTCGGGCGAGATCACGCCGTCGGTTTCGATGTTCATCACCAGCTTGTCCAGGTCGGTACGCTGTTCCACGCGAGCGGATTCAACCGCGTACGAGACGCGGCGCACCGGCGAGAACGAAGCGTCCAGCACGATGCGGCCGATGACCTTGCCCGACTCGTCGCCGAACTTGCGCACGTTGCCCGGCACATAGCCGCGGCCTTGCTCGACCTTGATCTGCATGTCCAGCTTGCCGCCGGCGGACAGATGGGCGATCACGTGGTTCGGGTTGATGATCTCGACGTCGTGCGGCAGCTCGATATCGGCAGCCGTGACCACGCCTTCGCCATCCTTGCGCAGCGACACCGTGACTTCGTCGCGGTTGTGCAGCTTGAACACCACGCCCTTCAGATTGAGCAGCAGGTTGACGACGTCTTCCTGCACGCCGTCGATGGTGGAATACTCGTGGACCACCCCAGCGATCGTGACTTCGGTCGGTGCATAGCCGACCATCGACGACAGCAGCACGCGACGCAGGGCGTTACCGAGCGTATGGCCGTAGCCGCGCTCGAACGGCTCCATCACGACTTTGGCGTGATGGTCGCCCAGAGGCTCGACGGCGATGATTTTTGGCTTGAGGAGTGCTGTTTGCATTAGGTTGTCCTTTTCAATACCCTCGGCTCGTTACACCGATAAGGCTGACGTTTGGAACCTGAAAATCCCATCGCGAGATGGGCGAAGCCCGACCGCGCGTACAGCGCGTCGGGCTGGAAGGGAAGCTTTGCGGCGAACGCAAGCTCTGGGCCGTTCCGCTCGCGTGATTAACGCGAGTACAGTTCGACGATCAGGCTTTCGTTGATGTCGCCCGAGATATCGGCGCGATCCGGCACTTGCTTGAAGGTACCTTCGAACTTCTTCGAATCCACCGCCACCCAGGTCGGGAAGCCCGACTGCTCGGCCAGCGACAGCGCTTCAGCGATACGGACTTGCTTCTTCGACTGTTCGCGGATAGTGACGACGTCGCCAGACTTGATCTGGGCCGACGGCACGTTCAGGGTCTGACCGTTCACCAGGATCGCCTTGTGCGACACCAGCTGGCGGGCTTCAGCGCGGGTCGAGCCAAAGCCCATGCGGTACACAACGTTGTCCAGGCGCGATTCCAGCAGTTGCAGCAGGTTTTCGCCGGTGTTGCCCTTGCGGCGGTCGGCTTCGGCGAAGTAGCGGCGGAACTGGCGCTCGAGCACACCGTAGATGCGCTTGACCTTCTGCTTTTCACGCAGCTGGTTGCCGTAGTCGGAGGTGCGTGCACCCGAGGTGCGGCCGTGCTGGCCCGGCTTGCTGTCCAGCTTGCACTTGTCGGCGAGCGAGCGACGGGCGCTCTTCAGGAACAGGTCGGTGCCTTCACGGCGGGAAAGTTTGGCCTTCGGGCCGGTATAACGTGCCACGTTGTCTTCCTTTGATCGATCGCGACGCCTTCAAGACGCGCCGCGAGTCCGTCAACGCAGTACTTCCGCAGTGCAATTCTGCACCCGGGGAGACCGTGACGGACGGTGGGCTTATTAAGCGCGCCCCGTTGCCGGGTACGACGCTGCAAGCATTTACAGTGCGCCGGCATGGGAATGTGCCGTAAGAGACATTCCCTCGACGCAAAACGAAAACCTGCCGCATTAAAATGCAGCAGGTCAACGCGCGATACTACCATATCCGAAACCGGCAGGTAAACCCACCGGGCCCGGACACACCAACGCTCAGATGCGGCGGCGCTTCGGCGGACGGCAGCCGTTGTGCGGAATCGGCGTGACGTCTTCGATGATCGCGATCTTGATGCCCAGCGCGTTCAGCGCGCGGACAGCCGATTCACGACCCGGGCCGGGGCCCTTGATGCGCACTTCCAGGTTCTTGATGCCCTGGTCTTGCGCCACGCGACCGGCGTTCTCGGCAGCAACCTGGGCAGCGAACGGGGTCGACTTGCGCGAACCCTTGAAGCCCTGGCCACCGGCGGTCGCCCACGACAGGGCGTTGCCCTGGCGGTCGGTGATCGTGATGATGGTGTTGTTGAACGAGGCGTGGACGTGCGCAATGCCGTCGGCAACGTTCTTCTTGACCTTTTTACGCGCGCGAGCGGCGTTATTCGGACCTTTTGCCATTAGTTTCTTCCTCTGCCTTCGGCTTTACTTCTTCAGAGCCACGCCGGCCTTGCGCGGACCCTTGCGGGTGCGGGCATTGGTCCGGGTACGCTGACCGCGCATGGGCAGGCCCTTGCGGTGACGCATGCCACGATAGCAACCAAGGTCCATCAGACGCTTGATGTTCATCGTGGTTTCACGACGCAGGTCACCCTCGACCGTGACCTTGCCCACTTCGTCACGAAGCTTTTCCAGGTCGGCGTCGGTCAGATCCTTGACCTTCTTGTCAAACGGTACACCGGTGGCCTCGCAAATCTTGCGAGCGCGCGAGCGGCCGACACCATAAATGGCCGTCAGGCCGATTTCGGTGTGCTTGTGGTTCGGGATGTTAACCCCTGCGATACGTGCCATTCGTCAATCCTCTTTCCGATTAGCCTTGGCGTTGCTTGTGGCGGGGATCCGACGAGCAGATCACGCGCACGACACCGTTGCGCTTGATGATTTTGCAGTTGCGGCAAATGCGCTTAACAGAAGCCAGCACTTTCATAATTTTCCTCTTCCTTCAATTCCTGTTCGCTCACTTCGTCCGGAAGACGATTCGTGCGCGCGACAGATCATATGGGGTCAGCTCGACCGTCACCTTGTCACCCGGAAGAATCCGGATGTAGTTCATTCGCATCTTGCCGGAGATATGGCCCAGTACTACATGGCCATTTTCCAACTTGACCCGGAACGTCGCATTGGGAAGGTTTTCCAGGACCTCCCCCTGCATCTGGATGACGTCGTCTTTTGCCATACCTAGCCTGTACCGATCCGAAGTCAGCGCAAGGTCAGATTGCCCTTGAAATTCGCCTTCTTCAGCAGCGACTCATATTGCTGCGACATCACGTAAGACTGAACCTGAGCCATGAAGTCCATCGTGACGACCACGATGATCAGCAGCGAGGTTCCGCCAAAGTAGAACGGAACGTTCCACCGCAGCACCAGGAATTCCGGCAACAGGCAGACCAGTGTGATATAGACCGCACCAGCCAGCGTCAGGCGCACCAGAATCTTGTCGATATAGCGCGTCGTCTGCTCGCCCGGACGAATGCCCGGAATGAAGGCACCGCTTTTCTTCAGGTTGTCTGCCACTTCACGGCTGTTGTACACCAGGGCCGTGTAGAAGAAGCAGAAAAATACAATCGCAGCAGCGTACAGCAGGATGTAGACCGGCTGGCCCGGCGACAGCGTGGCAGCCAGGTCCTTGATGAACCCGCCAACCGAGCCCGTCGCATCGGACGTGAACCAGCCCGCGATCGTCGCCGGGAACAGGATGATCGACGATGCGAAGATCGGCGGAATCACCCCTGCCATGTTCAGCTTCAGCGGCAGGTGCGACGACTGGCCGCCGTACACCTTGTTGCCGACCTGACGCTTGGCATAGTTCACCAGGATCTTGCGCTGGCCTCGCTCGACGAACACCACGGCGAAGGTCACACCGATCACGATCGCCACGATGAAGATCGCCGCGATGATGCTCATGGAACCCGTGCGGACCAGTTCGAACAGTCCGCCGATCGCGTTGGGCAGGCCCGCCGCGATACCGCCGAAGATGATGATCGAGATGCCGTTGCCCAGACCACGCTCGGTGATCTGCTCACCCAGCCACATCAGGAACATCGTGCCGGTCACCAGCGTAATCACTGCCGTGGCCCGGAACATCAGGCCCGGATCCAGCACCAGCCCAGGCTGCGACTCCAGCGCCACCGCAATCGACAGCGCCTGGAACGTGGCCAGGACCACGGTGCCGTAGCGCGTGTACTGCGTGATCTTGCGTTGCCCTGCCTGCCCTTCCTTCTTCAGCGCCTCCAGCTGCGGCAGCACGATCGTCAGCAACTGCATGATGATCGACGCCGAGATGTACGGCATGATGCCGAGCGCGAAGACGGTAAAGCGCGACAGCGCCCCGCCCGAGAACAGGTTGAACATCCCGAGGATGCCACCCGACTGACTCTGGAAAAGCTTCGCAAGCTGCTCCGGATCGATACCGGGCACCGGAATATGAGCGCCGATGCGGTACACGATCAGGGCCAGCACCAGGAACATCAGCCGGCGCTTGAGGTCGCCGTACTTCGCCGTGTTCCTGGCTTGCGCGCTTGCATTGGGTTTCGCCGTGGCCAAACGATGCTCCGACTATAACTGCCTATGCTGCGATAAATGCCTGTCAGGCTGCGATCTGGCCGCCGGCGGCTTCGATCGCGGCCTTGGCGCCAGCGGTGGCGCCCAGACCCTTGATCGTCACCTTGCGGGTCAGTTCGCCAGCCTTGATGACCTTGGCGCTCTTGACCAGCTCGCCCACCAGGCCAGCTTGCTTCAGGACCAGCAGGTCGACTTCGGCCGCTTCCAGGCGCTCGATGTCACGCAGCGTGACTTCGGCGTTGAACGCCTTGGTCAGCGAGGTGAAGCCGCGCTTGGGCAGGCGACGATACAGCGGCATTTGACCGCCTTCGAAGCCCACCTTGTGGAAGCCGCCCGAACGCGACTTCTGACCCTTGTGACCGCGACCGGCAGTCTTGCCCAGGCCGGAGCCGATACCGCGACCGACGCGACGCTTGGCGTGCTTCGAACCGGCGGCCGGTTTCAGGTTGTTCAGTTGCATCTTGCTCTCCGAGTTCCCGGTATCAGGCCAGAACCTTGACCAGGTACGAGACCTTGTTGATCATGCCGCGCACAGCGGGCGTGTCCTGCAGCTCCGACACCGAGTTGATGCGGCGCAGGCCCAGGCCACGAACAGTGGCGCGATGATCCTCGCGCGTGCCGATCAGGCTGCGCACGAGTTGCACTTTTACGGTTTTCTGCGACATTGCGTTCACCTTAACCCAGGATGTCTTCGACCGACTTGCCACGCTTTGCGGCGATTTCGCCCGGCGTGCTCATCTTCTGAAGGCCGTCCAGCGTGGCGCGAACCATGTTGTACGGGTTGGTGGAGCCGTGCGACTTGGTCACCACGTTGGTGACGCCCATCACTTCGAAGATCGCGCGCATCGGGCCGCCGGCGATCACGCCGGTACCTTCCTTGGCGGGCATCATCAGCACCTTGGCGGCGCCGTGCTTGCCAACGACTTCGTGTTGCAGCGTGCCGTTCTTCAGCGAGACCTTGACCATCTTGCGACGGGCTTCGTCCATTGCCTTCTGAACAGCAACCGGCACTTCCTTAGCCTTGCCCTTGCCCATGCCGATGCGGCCATCGCCGTCACCAACCACGGTCAGCGCAGCGAAACCGAGAATCCGGCCACCCTTCACCACCTTGGTGACGCGGTTGACCGAGATCATCTTCTCGCGGAGGCCGTCGTCGCGTTCGTCCTGTTGGACTTTTGCTTGCATCTTTGCCATGACGTATCTCTCTCTATGCGCTTAGAACTTCAGGCCGGCTTCGCGGGCGGCGTCTGCCAGGGCCTTGACGCGGCCATGGAAACGGAAGCCGGCGCGATCGAACGCGACAGTTTCCACGCCGGCAGCCTTCGCCTTCTCGGCGATGCGCTTGCCAACCACGGTGGCGGCAGCGGCGGTAGCGCCCTTGCCATCCAGTTCCTTGCGCACTTCCACCTCGGCGGTCGACGCGGAAGCCAGCACCTTGGTGCCGCACTCCGAGAAAACCTGGGCGTAAATATGCGAATTCGTACGGAACACGGTCAGACGATTGACTTTCATCTCCGCGATCTTGGCGCGGGTCTGACGTGCACGGCGCAAACGAGCGTCTTTCTTGTTCATCATTGCACCCCTTACTTCTTCTTGGTTTCCTTCAGGATGACGCGCTCGTCCGAGTAACGCACACCCTTGCCCTTGTAGGGCTCAGGCGGGCGGTACGCGCGGACTTCCGCGGCAACCTGACCGACTTTCTGCTTGTCCGCACCCTTGATGATGATCTCGGTCTGCGTCGGCGTTTCCGCCTTCACGCCTTCCGGCATCTCATGGATCACGTCGTGCGAGAAACCAAGCTGGAGCTTCAGCGCAGCGCCTTGCAGCTGGGCACGATAGCCCACGCCGACGAGGTTCAGCTTGCGCTCGAAACCGGTGGTTACGCCCTTGACCATGTTGGCCACCAGAGCACGCATGGTGCCCTGCAGAGCGTTTGCTTCACGCGATTCGTCAGCCGGGCTGAAGGTCAGCGTGTCGTTCTCGACATTGACCTTGACCAGGCTGTGAATCGGCTGCGACAGCGTACCGAGCGGGCCCTTTACGGAGAGCACGCCAGCCGCCACGTTCACTTCCGCGCCCTTGGGGAGCGCGATGGGAGCCTTACCTACACGGGACATGGTTCTCTCCTTAAGCGACGTAGCAGAGAACTTCGCCGCCCACGCCAGTGGCGCGAGCCTTGCGGTCGGTCATCAGACCCTGCGGGGTCGAAATGATCGCCACACCCAGGCCGTTCATCACTTGCGGGATGTCGCTGCGGCCCTTGTACACGCGCAGGCCGGGCTTCGAGACGCGCTCAATGCGCTCGATGACCGGACGGCCGGCGTAGTACTTGAGACCGATGCTCAGTTGTGCCTTGCCGCCATCTTCCTGGACGGCGTAGTCGTCGATGTAGCCTTCGTCCTTCAGGACCTTGGCGATTGCCACTTTCAGCTTCGACGACGGCATGACAACCGACGCTTTCTGCACGCCCTGGGCGTTGCGGATGCGCGTCAGCATATCGGCGATAGGATCGCTCATGCTCATACTGTTTCTCCTGTAGCCTGTGCGTAATTACCAGCTGGCTTTCGTCAGACCCGGGATTTCGCCCTTGAAGGCGATTTCGCGGATCTTGTTACGCGCCAGGCCAAACTTGCGGAAGGTACCGCGGGGACGACCGGTGATCGCGCAGCGGTTACGCTGGCGAGTCGGGTTCGCGTTGCGCGGGAGCTGTTGCAGCTCGAGACGCGCGCTGTAACGCTCTTCTTCCGACTTCTCTTGGTCATCGATAATGGCCTTGAGGTTGGCGCGCTTGGCGGCATACTTCGCCACCAGCTTGGCGCGCTTCTTCTCACGTTCAATCAGAGCCAGTTTAGCCACGGTTACCCCTTAATTGCGGAACGGGAACTTGAACGCACCGAGGAGTGCCTTGGCTTCCTCGTCGTTCTTTGCCGTCGTCGTGATGCTGATGTTCAGACCACGCAGTGCGTCGATCTTGTCGTACTCGATTTCGGGGAAAATGATCTGCTCTTTCACACCGATGTTGTAGTTGCCACGACCGTCGAACGACCGGCCCGACACACCACGGAAGTCACGCACGCGCGGCAGGGCCACGGTAACGAAACGATCGAGGAATTCGAACATGCGCTCGCCGCGCAGGGTCACCATCGCACCGATGGGGTAGCCCTGACGGATCTTGAAGCCGGCGATAGCCTTCTTGGCCTTCGTCACGACCGGCTTCTGACCGGCGATCTTGGTCAGGTCGCCGACGGCGTTCTCAATGATCTTCTTGTCATTGATGGCTTCGCCAAGACCCATGTTCAGGGTGATCTTGGTGATGCGCGGCACTTCCATGACCGACTTGTAGCCGAACTGTTCGATCAGCTTCGGCACAACCTGTTCTTTGTAAAACTCTTGCAGACGTGCTGCCATGCTCAACTCCTATACGTGCCCAGAATCAAGCTGCCACGACGGCGCCGGTGGTCTTCAGCACGCGCACGCGCTTGCCGTCTTCCACCTTGATGCCGACGCGCGACGGCTTGCCATTGGCATCCACGAGCGCAACGTTGGAAATATGCAGCGGCATGACCTTGTCGACCACACCACCGGTAGTGCCCAGCATCGGGTTCGGGCGGGCATGCTTCTTGGCGATGTTCACGCCTTGCACCGCAACCTTGTCGCCCAGGACGGCTTGCACGGTACCGCGCTTGCCCTTGTCCTTGCCGGTCAGCACAATGACTTCGTCGCCTTTGCGAATCTTGTTCATGGCGGCTCCTTACAGCACTTCCGGAGCGAGCGACACGATCTTCATGAAGCGCTCGGTACGGAGTTCACGAGTCACCGGCCCGAAGATACGGGTGCCGATCGGCTCGAGCTTGTTGTTCAGCAGGACGGCGGCGTTGCCGTCGAACTTGATCAGCGAACCGTCAGCGCGGCGCACGCCCTTGGCGGTACGCACGACGACGGCGTTGTAGATGTCGCCCTTCTTCACGCGACCGCGCGGCGCTGCGTCCTTGACGGTCACCTTGATGATGTCGCCAACGCTTGCGTAGCGGCGCTTGGAGCCACCCAGCACCTTGATGCACAGCACTTCGCGCGCACCAGTGTTATCGGCTACTTCGAGCCGGCTTTCTGTCTGAATCATGGTGTTTGTCTTCCCAACTTAATCCGTCAGGTGCAAAAAGCGCCCATCGGTCAGTCTTGGTCCCGTCGGCTCCGGCATTGCGCCAGCTCCGTATGGGTTGATCAACTTTGAAGTCGGTAGGAACCACGCGATCTCAACTATTTGTTGAGGGCGCTCGGTCCTGGCTCGCTTCACAGGCCCGCCCGGGTGGTAATGCAAAGGCGAACGCAACAAAGCGGAAGTCCAGGATTATAGCTACATAATCCTGGACTTGCAAGTCAAGCTAAGAACGTGTTGTTCTTAGATGACGCGTGCAGCCTCTACCAGCCGGGAAACCACCCAGGACTTGGTCCGCGACAGCGGACGGCCTTCCTGGATCTCGACCTTGTCGCCTTCCTTGTACAGGTTGGCTTCGTCGTGTGCGTGGTACTTCTTCGAACGCAGCACGTACTTGCCGTACAGAGGATGCTTGACGCGGTTTTCCACCAAGACCGTAACGGTCTTGTCCATCTTGTCGCTCACGACACGGCCGACCAGGGTACGGCGAAGCGACTTTTCCGTTTGTGCAGCTTCAGTCATTTCGCGTTTGCCTTTTGAGTCAGCACGGTTTGCACACGCGCGATGTCCTTGCGAACCTTCTTCAGCTGGCTGGTGTTCTGCAGCTGTTGGGTCGCCTTTTGCATGCGCAGGCTAAATTGGGCCTTCAGCAGCTCGGAGAGCTCCTGGTTCAGCCCGGCGGCGTCCTTGCCGCGAAGTTCGGATGCTTTCATCCCTGCTCTCCTTACGTCCCGACCTGGCGCACCACGAAATTGGTGGCGATCGGCAGCTTGGCGGCCGCGAGGCGGAACGCCTCACGTGCCAGGTCTTCGCTCACGCCATCCATTTCGTACAGCATCTTACCCGGCTGGATTTCAGCCACGTAGTACTCCGGATTGCCCTTACCGTTACCCATACGGACTTCGGCAGGCTTCTTCGAGATCGGCTTGTCCGGGAAAATCCGGATCCAGATGCGGCCGCCACGCTTGATGTGGCGGGTCATCGCACGACGTGCCGACTCGATCTGACGAGCGGTCAGGCGGCCACGGCCCATGGCCTTCAGGCCGAATTCGCCGAAAGACACGGCGTTACCACGGGTAGCCTTACCCGTGTTGCGGCCTTTCTGCTCCTTGCGGTATTTTCTGCGCTTAGGTTGCAGCATCGTTATTCTCCACTCTTCGCATCTGCGCCAGGCGCAGCGCGGCGACCGGCACCGGCACCGCCGCGGCGGTTGCCACCCGGACGGCCTTCGCCTTCACGGCGGCGGCCTTCCGGACGACCCGGGCGACGACGACGGTCGTCCTGCGGCTCTTCCACCACCGGCGCGTCGTTGCGGCCGAGGTGATCACCCTTGTAGACCCACACCTTGACACCGATGATGCCGTAGGTGGTTTCTGCTTCGGAGAAGCCGTAGTCGATGTCGGCGCGCAGGGTGTGCAGGGGCACACGGCCTTCGCGGTACCACTCGGTACGTGCGATTTCGATACCGTTCAGACGGCCGGCGCTCATGATCTTGATACCCTGGGCGCCCAGGCGCATCGCGTTCTGCATGGCGCGCTTCATGGCGCGGCGGAACATGATGCGGCGCTCGAGCTGCTGGGTGATCGAATCGGCGATCAGCTGAGCATCGGTTTCCGGCTTGCGGATTTCCTCGATGTTCACGTGCACGGGCACGCCCATGCGACGCTGCAGTTCAGCCTTGAGCAGTTCGATGTCCTCACCCTTCTTGCCGATCACCACGCCCGGACGCGAGCTGTAAATGGTGATGCGTGCATTGCGGGCGGGGCGCTCGATCACGACGCGGCCAACCGATGCGTTCTTCAGCTTCTTCTTCAGGAAGTCTCGAACTTCAATGTCTTCCTTCAGCATGCCGGCGAACTTCGTGTTGCTGGCGTACCAGCGCGAAGCCCAGTTACGGCTGACAGCCAGGCGGAAGCCAGTCGGATGAATCTTCTGTCCCATCGTGACTCCTTAGTTGCCGAGCGTCACAGTGATGTGACAGGTTTGTTTCTCGATGCGGTTGCCGCGGCCCTTCGCCCGTGCGGTGAAGCGCTTGAGCGAGGTTGCCTTGTCGACGAAGATCGATTTGACCTTCAGTTCGTCGATGTCGGCGCCTTCGTTGTGCTCAGCGTTGGCGATGGCCGATTCGACCACCTTCTTCACGATCCCGGCAGCCTTTTTCGGGCTGAACGTCAGGACATTGAGCGCGCGCTCGATCGGCAGACCACGGATCTGGTCAGCGACCAGGCGCGTCTTCTGGGCGGAGATGCGGGCACCGCGATGAATCGCTTTCACTTCCATGATGGCACCTTACCTCTTCGCTTTCTTGTCAGCCGCGTGGCCCTTGAACGTGCGGGTAATCGCAAATTCACCGAGCTTGTGGCCAACCATGTTTTCCGTAACGTACACCGGCACGTGTTGACGGCCGTTGTGAACGGCGATCGTCAGGCCAATGAACTCCGGCAGAATGGTCGAGCGACGCGACCAAGTCTTGATGGGCTTCTTGTCCTTGCCGCTCGATGCGACTTCCACCTTCTTCAGCAGGTGGGCGTCGCAGAACGGACCCTTTTTAGCGGAACGAGTCATATCTTTAGCTCCTACCTACCGATTAACGCTTGTGGCGCTTCTGGACGATCATGCTGTCCGTGCGCTTGTTGCTGCGGGTACGGTAACCCTTGGCCGGGGTACCCCACGGCGAAACCGGATCGCGACCAGCAGCGGTCTTGCCTTCACCACCACCGTGCGGGTGGTCGACCGGGTTCATCACGACACCACGGACCGTCGGGCGGATACCGCGCCAGCGGGTCGCACCGGCCTTGCCGATGACGCGCAGGCTGTGCTCTTCGTTGCCCACTTCACCGATGGTGGCGCGGCACTCGATGTGCACGCGGCGCACTTCACCGGAGCGCAGGCGAACCTGGGCGTACAGGCCTTCACGAGCCAGCAGCACGGCGGAACCGCCGGCGGCACGTGCGATCTGCGAACCCTTGCCAGGCAGCATTTCCACGTTGTTGATCGTGGTACCGACCGGAATGTTGCGGATCGGCAAGTTGTTACCGGCCTTGATCGGCGCTTCCGAGCCGTTCATCAGCGGTTGGCCGGCAACCATGCCCTTGGTGGCGATGATGTAGCGGCGCTCGCCGTCGGCGAACAGCACCAGCGCGATATTGGCGCTGCGGTTCGGATCGTATTCCAGGCGCTCGACGCGGGCGGGGATGCCGTCCTTGTCGTTGCGCTTGAAGTCGACCACGCGGTAGTGGTGCTTATGACCACCGCCCTTGTGGCGGGTGGTGATATGACCGTTGTTGTTACGGCCCGACTTCTGGAATTGCTTTTCCAGCAGCGGAGCGTGCGGGGCGCCCTTGTGAAGGTCCTTGTTGACCACCTTCACCATCGAGCGACGACCCGGGGAAGTCGGCTTGGTCTTGACGAGTGCCATGATTACTTGGCCTCCGCTTCAAAATTGATTTCCTGACCCGGCTTCAGCGAAACGTAGGCCTTCTTCACGTGGTTGCGACGCCCCATGAAACGGCCAAAACGCTTCTGCTTGCCCTTCTGGTTCAGGATCTGAACGGACTGCACCTCGACCTTGAACAGCAGTTCGACGGCGGCCTTCACTTCTGCCTTGTTGGCATCGCGGGCCACTTCGAACACGACCTGTTCATTCTTGTCGGCGACCAGGGTTGCCTTTTCGGAAACCACCGGCGCGAGCAGCACCTGCATCAAACGATGATCGTTCTTGGCTACTTGCGTCATTTCAGCAACTCCTCGATCTGCGCGACGGCTGCCTTGGTCACCAGCACCTTCTTGTAGTGCACGAGCGACAGCGGATCAGCCTGGCGCGGCTCGACAACTGCCACGTGCGGCAGGTTGCGCGAAGCCAGGTAGAGGTTTTCGTCGAGGCTGTCGGTGATGATCAGCACCGAGTCCAGGCCCATGGCCTTGAACTTGTCGGCCAAGAGCTTGGTCTTGGGCGCGTCGACAGTGAAACCGTCCACCACGTTGATACGACCTTCACGTGCGAGCTGCGAGTAAATCGAGCGCATGCCGGCACGGAACATCTTCTTGTTGACCTTCTGGGTGAAGTTCTCTTCCGGCGAATTCGGGAAGATACGGCCGCCCCCGCGCCACAGCGGCGAGGAAGACATACCGGCACGAGCACGGCCCGTACCCTTCTGGCGCCACGGCTTCTTGGTCGTGTGCTTGACCTCTTCACGATCCTTCTGCTTACGGTTACCGCTGCGAGCGTTGGCCTGGTAAGCGACGACGATCTGGTGAACGAGGGCTTCGTTGTAGTCACGGCCGAACACTTCGGGCGAAGCGTCAACGCCCGCGCCGATCTGGCCATTGTCCTGGAGGAGCTTGAGTTCCATTACATGCGCTCCTTAAGCTTTGGCTTTGGCCTTGACGGCCGGGGTAACGATGACCTTGCCGTTCTTGGAGCCGGGGATGGCGCCCTTGACCAGCAGCAGCTTGCGCTCTGCGTCGATCTTGGCGATTTCCAGGTTCTGCACGGTGCGGGTGACATCGCCCAGGTGACCGGTCATGCGCTTGCCCGGGAACACGCGGCCCGGATCCTGCGCCATACCGATCGAGCCCGGCACGTTGTGCGAGCGCGAGTTACCGTGGGTGGCACGGCCGGAGGCGAAGTGATAGCGCTTGATGGTACCGGCGTAGCCCTTACCGATGGTCACGCCCTGCACGTCGATCTTCTGACCGACTTCGAACAGGTCGACCGACAGCGAACCGCCAGCTTGCAGTTCGGCAGCCTTGGCTGCATCGATACGGAATTCGCGGATGATTTCGCCGGCTTCCACGCCGGCTTTGGCGAGATGACCCGCCAGCGGCTTGGTAACGCGGCTTGCGCGTCGTGCGCCGAAGGTGACTTGAACCGCGGTATAACCGTCGGTCTCGTCCGTCTTGATTTGCGTCACGCGGTTGTCGCCGACCTCGACCACGGTAACGGGAATTGCTTCACCGTCGTCCGTGAAAATACGGGTCATGCCAACCTTGCGACCTACAAGGCCAAGGCTCATGGTTTGCTCCATTCCCAGCTGCGATTGGCCGGGGCTGATTGATACACGAAAACTGTGTTTGCTGTGGGCTTGCGCTAAAGAAGACTGCGCGCGGCCAAAGTGGCCAGCCCACTACCCGAGGAAACGGGTAGCCTTACACTATATCGCAGCGGTTTGGAAAGGGCAATATGAATTGCGGATTCGCCTGCAGGGTTGTAGGCAGGCGTGCCGCAGTAGTGGCGCTTGCGTGACTTGGGGTGTGGTGTGGAGGCGACGGGCGGTAGTTGAAGTGCCGTGAAGCGCATCCGGGGGATGGTTGCTCAGGCGGCGAGGCGCACGAAATCGCCGCCATAGAATACCAGCGGTTCGCCCTCCCCTGCCTCGTATGCCTCGACGGCGCCGACGATCAGCAGATGATCGCCTACCGGGTCGGCCCGCTCCACGCGGCAGGCCAGGGTCGCTAGTGCTTCGTCCAGGTAGGGCACGCCGCGCTCGCAGCGCCCGTGGGCGACGCCCGCGAACTTGTCCGCCACCGGCGTGGCGAAGCGGCGCGCCAGTTCGCCATGGCCGGCGCGCAGGATGCTGACGCCGAAAGGCGCGCCGGGCACGAACAGGCCCGCATTCGGCGAGTGCAGCGCCAGGCTCCACAGGATCAGCGGCGGCGCCAGCGACAGCGAGGCAAACGAGTTCACCGTCAAGCCGACGGGCCGGCCCTGCGCCCCGCAGGCGCCGATGACGGCCACGCCGGTGGCATAGCGGCCGCAAACCCGGCGCAGTTCGCGGGGATCATGGACGGAAGTGGCGGGCGTGGCGGCGTGCATGTCAGGCGGCCTCGGCGACGTACTGGTTGATCAGCTGGTGGCAAGCCTGTGGATCCAGCCACCACGGGAAATAGTCCGGCGGATTGTCGAAACCGTTGGCGATGCGCGCGGCCAGTGCCGGCGCCTGCCCCGCGGCGCCCAGCAGCGCCAGGATATGCGGCGGCGGCGGGGTCAGCAGCGAGTTGGTCCACGCCACCACGTCGCCCGCGTACTGCCAGTACTGGTCGAAGGTGCGCTCCATCCAGTCCTGGTCGAAGGGCTGGTCGCCGCGTGCCAGGATCGCATCGAGATAGACCTTGCAGCATTTGGCGGCGTTGTTCGAACCCTGCCCCGTGATCGGGTCGTTGACCACCACGGCATCGGCCATGCCGAACACCAGCCGCCCGGACGGCAGCGTCAGCACCGGCTTGCGCACCGTTGGCGCGAAGCGTCCGGCAAGGATGCCGTTGTCGTCGGTCAGCGCGACCCGCTCACAGCGCTCGGCCTCCCATGGCAGGTAGGTCTGCAGGATGCGCTGGCTTTCCGCCAGGTGCTGCGCCGGCGTGCGCGCCTCGGCCCAACGGTCCATCGGGCCGCCCGGGATGCCTTCGAACACCATGATCTCGCACGGCCCCGACAGCGTCAGCGCGGGGAAGACGAAGTATTCACCCACGCCCGGGATCAGGTTGAAGCAAACCCGCGAGAACGGCGTGCGCGGCTGCATGCCGGTCACATAAGTCAGCGCCAGCGCGCGCTGCGGTTTGTCGAACGGACTACGGGAGGCATCGCGCTCGAAGCGGCTGACGATCTCGCCCTTGCCGGCGGCCAGCAGCACCAGGTCATGCTCGCGGGTCAGGTCCTCCAGTTCATCCAGGCCGACATCGGCGATGCGCAGGTCGCCGCCGCGTGCAACGAAGGCCTCCATCCACGCGGGCATCTTCAGGCGCTGGTCCACCGCCTGTGCCGGGCGGTCCAGCGGCGCGGCCCAGTCGATCGCGCGGGCACCGGCCTGCTCGGGATGCGGCACGGCCAGGCCGATGCCCTCCACCGGCGGGCAGGCATCGTCCCACCAGTTCAGCCCGAGCTCGCGCTCGGCCTGCAGCGCGCGGTCGAACATGCACTGGCTGGACATGACTTTCCCGCCGCGGATCTGCTCGGGGGTCCGGTTGGACAGCAGCGTGACCCGGTAGCCGTTGGCTTGCAGCCCGAGGGCCATTTGCAGGCCCGACTGGCCGGCTCCGACGATGGCGATGCGTTGGCTCATGACGTTTTCTCCTGAAGGATCGTTCGGCGGCGTTCAGCCGGCCAGCTTGCCGATGGCGGGCACGTTCTGCTCCGGCCCCATGGCGGAATAGCCGCCGTCGACGGCATAGTCGGCACCGGTGACGAAGCTGGCATGGTCGGAACAGAGGAAGAGCACCACCTGGGCCACCTCGTCGGGCTCGCCGACGCGGCCCAGCAGGTGGAACGGCGCGGCCACCGCATCGGTGCGGGCACGGTTGCCGCCGCTGACCTCGTCCATCAGCCGGCACCAGGTCCAGCCCGGCGACACCGCGTTGACGCGGATGCGATCCGGCGCCAGGTCCATCGCCATGCTGCGCGTCAGCTGCGCGATGGCGGCTTTCGACACCGGGTAGAGCCAGCGCCCGGTCTGCGCCACGTTGGCAGAGATGCTGGTGAAATTGACGATCGCACCGCCGCCGCGCGTCCGCATATGCGGGTGCACCGCCTGCGCCAGCATCACGCCCGACACCACGTTGACGTCGAGCGCCGCCAGCCAGTCGGCACGATTCGAGCGGAAGCCGTCATCGAGATAGGTGCAGGCCAGGTTGACCAGGTAGTCCACGCCGCCAAAGCGCTGCACCACCTGCGCCACGGCATCGCGAACCTGCGCGTCACGCGTGATGTCGGTGGCGATGAAGAGCGCGTTCGCCCCCAGCTGCGCGGCCACGCGCTCGCCGTTGGCGGCATCGATGTCGAAGATCGCCACGCGCGCGCCGGCCTCGACAAAGGCCCGCGCCACGCCGGCGCCGATCAGCGTGGCGCCGCCGGTGACAATGGCCACCTTGCCCTGCAGTCCTTTCATGCTTGTCTCCTGTGCCGGCAACAGCCGGCGATGGTTGCGGGCGGGCCTCTGCGGGCCCGTTCCGGATCGATGCGGCGGGCGCAGCCTACTTGCCTTCGCTCTGCTGCCAGCGCGCCATCAGTGTGTTCGACGGCAGGGTCTCGTCCAGCAGCTTGCGCGCGGTCTCCACGCCCGCGACCGGCAAACCCGCCGGGTCCAGCTTGCCGATCTGCACCAGCACGCTGGCCTGGTCCCAGTAGATATGCTCGTGGTACAGCTTGTCGCCGCGGAACTTGACGATGGCGATCAGCGGGATCTCCACGCGCTTGCCGGTGGGCGGCACGCCGGGCAGCATCCAGTCGATCTCGCAGCTATGCGTGAAGCAGAACAGCATCTCGTCGACGATCTGCGTGGCCCCGACCGTGCGCGACAGCGGGATCAGCGTGGTGTCGGGCGGATTGCTGTGCACGAAATGGTGCTGGTAGAAACGCCGCAGCTGCGCGTAGCCGACCCCGCCGGTCATGGTCGGGATATGGTTCACATAGGGCTGCGGCACCATCGTCGCCATGGTGGCGTCGACATCGCGGGTGGCAAATTCGTATTCGCAGTGCTTGTCCCACAGCGCGGAGAAATCGTAGTGCGGACCCATTTCACCGCGCAGCGCCGCGATCGAGCGCTGGTGCGCCATCAGCGCCGAGGGCTTGTCGAAGTGCTCGCCACCGGTGCGGGCAAAGGCATGGTCGACGCCGGCGTAGACGTAGACCTCGACGTTCTCGCGCCCGGCCAGGGCTGCGCGGATCGCAGCCTGCGCCTGCGGCGGGCAGAATCCGTCTTTCTCGGCGATATGCAGCACCAGGCGGCCGCGCACGTTGGCGGCTTCGCCCAGCGCGTGCTCGATGCCCACGCCGTAGTACGCCACCGCACAGGCCACGTCGGGCAGCCGGCAGGCCGCCAGGTAGGCCAGCTTGCCGCCCAGGCAGAAGCCCAGCACGCCGGTCTGGCCGACGCATTCCGGCCGCGCACGCAGCGCTTCAAGCGCGGCGCCCACATCCTGCACGCCCGCGGCCTCGTCGAACTGCTGGTACAGGCCCAGCGCCCGCTGGAAGTCCTCGCCGCGGTCGGTCAGCTCGATCCCGGGCGCGATGCGCCAGAACAGGTCGGGCACCAGCACCGTATAGCCCTCCTCGGCGTAGTAGTCCGCCACCTGCCGCATGGTCGCGTTGACGCCGAAGATCTCCTGGCACAACACGATGCCCGGGCCCTTGCCTGCCGCCGGGGTGGCGAGATAACCGCTGAAACTGCCTTCGGGGGTCTGGATCTGGATGGTCTGGCCCATGGCCTGCGCTCCTTGTCGTTCTCTTTCCGGTGTCTGGTGGGACTGCCGTGCTGGCTTCCATAATGGTGGCTCCGCACCGCAGCAAACTAGCCGCTGGGCGCAGCGGCTATCCGATTAGTGCAGGAAACTTCGGGCTCGGTCAACGCCGCAGCGCAGACGGCGAGGCCATCCGCTATAGTGGATCGCGTGGGAAACCGTGCCCCGGCCGTCATGCCGGGCCGGCCCCGGAATCAGCGGCGCGCACGGTCACCGGCAGCGCCGCGGCCCCGCCAGAGGAGCGAGACAATGCAGCTGCCCCCCGCCGCCGGACCGCTGGCGAGCGCCCTGCTCGGCGATCCCGCCCGGTGCGTGTTCGCCTCGACCGACC
This sequence comes from Cupriavidus sp. FW305-27, assembly GCF_058787995.1. Lineage (NCBI taxonomy): Bacteria > Pseudomonadati > Pseudomonadota > Betaproteobacteria > Burkholderiales > Burkholderiaceae > Cupriavidus > Cupriavidus sp. FW305-27. The sequence goes on along the minus strand of NZ_JBYTAG010000070.1, from coordinate 1,576 downwards.
TGGCCGAGACGCGCGCCGCCGTCGGGCGCGTGTTCAAGCCGCACCGGCTCGAGATACGCGGCACCCGCTTGCAAGCACGCATGCATCATGCGCCGCTTGGCGCGGTCTCGTTCAACCGCCTCGCCTACGGCGCCGACGTCACCATCGACCCCGGCCCGCTCGGCGACTTCCTGCTGGTGCAGATGCCGCTGCAAGGACAGGCCGAGATCCGCTGCGGCGACCAGCACATCGTTTCCACGCCCGACTGCGCTTCGGTGCTGACGCCCAGCGATGCGCTGGCCATGCGCTGGAGCGCCGACAACGACCAGTTGATCGTGCGCATCGAACGCAGTGCGCTGGAACGCATCTGCGCGGCCCATCTGGGCCGGCGGTCCGAGCGGCCGCTGCGCTTTGCGCTCGGCATGGCCTGGCGCAGCGGCGCGTGGTATGAGCTGATGCGCTATCTCGCCGCGATGCTGGCGACCGCGCCCGAGACCGCACGCCATCCGCTGACCGCCTGCCAGCTGGAACAGCTGGTGATCGGCACGCTGCTGACGTCGCAGCCGCACAGCCTGTCGGATGCATTGCGCGAGCACGGCAAGCCGCTGGCACCGCGCCATGTGAAAGTGGTGGAGGAATATATTCACGCAAACGCCGCGGCGGAGCTGACCCCCGCCGTGCTGGCCGAGGTTGCCGGCGTCAGCGTACGCAGCCTGTTCGCCGGCTTCCGCGAGCATCGCGGCACCGGGCCGATGGCCTACCTGCGCACGGTGCGGCTGGAGCGCGTGCGGCACGACCTGCTGAACGTCGCGTCGGTGTCGTCAGTGAGCGCGGCCGCGCTGCGCTGGGGCTTTGCCCATCTGGGGCGGTTCAGCGCGGAATACCGGCGCGCGTTCGGGGAGTGCCCCGCGCAGACCTTGCGGCGGCGCGGAGCGGGCTAGGCTTGTGTGAATTCAGTGCTGCCGCTTCGGGCAGCCGCCGCGATCGCTCAGCTCATCGCGCAACTGTAGCTGGCGCGGCAGGGGAGCAATCCGGGGAGCAAGGCTGCTGCATGCAAGCCTTGAAAACAAAAACGGCGAACCATACGGTTCGCCGTTTTGCTGCAGCAGGCCGCAGGCGCGGCCCGAAGCATGATTACACCTTGATCTCGACGTCCACGCCTGCCGGCAGGTCGAGCTTCATCAGCGCGTCAACCGTCTTGTCGGTCGGGTCGACGATGTCCATCAGGCGCTGGTGCGTGCGGATCTCAAACTGATCGCGGCTGGTCTTGTTGACGTGCGGCGAACGCAGGATGTCGAAGCGCTGGATGCGGGTCGGCAGGGGCACCGGGCCCTTGACGATTGCGCCGGTACGCTTGGCGGTATCCACGATTTCGGCGGCCGACTGGTCGATCAGGCGGTAGTCGAAAGCCTTCAGGCGGATACGGATCTTCTGGTTCTGCATGATATTTCCTTAAAAGAGCGATTGGGCAACGTGCCCGTTGAATGGGGACATGCCCGACAGGCATGTCCCAGGAAGTGCTTAGTCGAGGATCTTTGCCACGACGCCGGCGCCGACGGTACGGCCACCTTCGCGGATAGCGAAGCGCAGGCCTTCT